>JAEUNV010000444.1 GCA_016790385.1 Zoogloea sp. | reverse complement strand
CGTGCCGGCCACCTACGCCAACACCGACGCCCTCAACGCCTGGACCGGCTTTGTGCCGGCCACCCCGGTGCCGGTGGGCATCGGCCGCTTCGTCGAGTGGTATCGCGGCTACTACGGCAAGTAAGCCTCCGCCGGATCTTGCTGCCTGTGGGCGCTCCACCCGGAAGGGTCGGGCGCCCACTTTCTCTGAATGTCCAATACCGCGTCGGTTAAACTGTCGGCCGGATTTGTTGGATAACCGATAACGATGAAACCACGTTTCGCCCTCGGCATGCTCGCCGCGAGTCTGCTGGGCTTTGCTTCCGCACCTGCTTCCTCCGCCAGCACCACCGCCTCCGCCCCCACTGCCGTTGTGGCATTCCAGGGTTACGAAGTGCGTCTCAAGGCAGCCCGGGCCGCTGTCGAAGCGGCTGAGCAGGGCGGGCGCGCGGAGGCGTTGAAACTGGCTTCAGCCCTCAATGAGCTGGGTTCGGTCCACGTCCTCAATGCCGATTTCGATCTTGCCGAGCCGCTGTTTGAGCGGGCCCTTTCCCTCCGTGAAAGCCGCCTCGGGCCGGATCATCCCGACGTCGCCACATCCCTGAACAATCTCGGTCTGGTTTATCTCGGGCAAGGGCGTTTGAGCAAGGCCGAGGCCCCCCTTGGCCGCGCCCTCGACATCCGTGAGAGCGTAAGAGGCTACGTCAGTGTCGAGGTGGCCAATTCCCTCAACAACCTGGGGGCGTATCACAAGGCCAAGGGTAATTACGCCAAGTCGGCGCTATTGCACAAGCGCGCCCTTGATCTGAGGGAGCGTGCCTTGTCGCCGACGCACCCGGATGTGGCCATGTCCCTCGGCAATCTGGCGGAGCTGTACCGTGCCCAGGGCCTGTTTCCTGCGGCCGAACCTCTTCAGGCGCGGGCCCTGGCGATTCGCGAGAAGGCGCTGGTGGCCGACCACCCCGATCTGGCGGCGTCCCTGAGCGAGCAGTGTGAGCTTCTGCGTGAGCAGGGGCGCTACGCCCAGGCCGGCAAGCTGTGTGCAAGGGCACTGGACATCCGCGAGCGCAGCCTGGGCAGGGTGCATCCTGATGTTGCCCTGTCCCTGTTGGCATCGGCCGAGCTGTATCGAGTCCAGTACCGTTTCAGCGCAGCCGAGCCCCTTTACCGGCGTGCTCTCGAAATCCGGGAGCAGCGTCTCGGGCGCGATCATCCGGAAGTGGCGACGGCGCTGATCCGACTGGCGGCCCTCTATGCCGACCAGCGTCAATACGCGCTCGCCGAGCGCACCCTGCGGCGGGCCGTTGTGATCCGCGAGGCGCGCCTGGGTCAGGATCATCCGGATCATGCCGAGGCGCTTGCCCGTCTGGCCGCGGTCGTCAGCGCCCAGGGGCGGCACGCGGAGGCCGATGTTCTGCTGGACGAGGCATTCCTGGCCTTGGCGGATGGTGTGTGGTCGGATCATCCGGCGCTGGTGCTGGCCGAATCAGTGCGTGCCCGCGTCGCCCTGGCCGAAGGCAATGCCGCCCGGGCCGAACCGCTCTATCGGCGTGCCCTGGCCATGCGCGAGAAGAACCTGCCGGCAGCGCACCCGGCGGTGGCTCGCGCCCGTTGCGAGTTGGCCGAGTTGTACCGTCTGCAGGGGCGTTACGTGGATGCCACGCCCCAGTTCAGAAAATCCCTTGCTGCGCTGGAGCAGGTTTTCGGAGCGGAGCATCCGGAGCTCCTGCCGTCGCTTAACGGGCTGGCGGCAATCAGTCTGGCCAACGGTGAGCAGAATGAATATGACGGGTACAGCAAGCGCGTGCT
>JAEUNV010000443.1 GCA_016790385.1 Zoogloea sp. | reverse complement strand
CAAGATAAAAGTGGAGATCCTGGAGCGTGCCGACATGGAAAAACTCGGCATGGGTTCGCTGCTGTCCGTGGCCCAGGGCTCCCATGAACCGCCCAAGTTCATCATCCTCAATTACAAGGGTGGCAAGCCCAAGGACAAGCCGGTCGTGCTGGTGGGCAAGGGCATCACCTTCGACACCGGCGGCATCTCCCTCAAGCCCGGCGAGGGCATGGACGAGATGAAGTACGACATGTGCGGCGCGGCCAGCGTGCTGGGCACCTTCAAGGCCATCGCCCGCATGGAGCTGCCTCTCAACGTGGTGGGCCTCATTCCCACCACCGAGAACATGCCTGGCGGCTCCGCCATCAAGCCCGGCGACATCGTCACCTCCATGTCCGGGCAGACCATAGAGATCCTCAACACCGATGCCGAAGGCCGCCTGATCCTGTGCGACGCCCTCACCTACGCCGAGCGTTTCGATCCCGTTGCCGTGGTGGACATCGCCACCCTTACCGGCGCCTGCATCATCGCCCTTGGCAACCTGACCTCCGGGCTGCTCGCCAACGACGACCCCCTCGCCGCCGAATTGCTGAGTGCCGGCCAGGCCGCGGGTGACAAGGCCTGGCAGCTTCCCCTGTGGGACGAGTACCAGGACATGCTTAAGAGCAACTTCGCCGACATCCCCAACATCGGCAGCAAGGGGGCGGGCACCATCACCGCCGCTTGCTTCCTGGCCCGATTCACCAAGGCCTACAAGTGGGCACACCTGGACATCGCCGGCACGGCCTGGAAGTCCGGCGCTGACAAAGGGGCCACCGGGCGGCCGGTACCGCTGCTGACCCGCTTTCTGATTGGCCGCGCCGATCTTTGACGGGCAGGACACACCCACCGTGAGTACCGAGATCCGCTTTTATCACAACGCCCCCGACCGCCTGCGGGTAGCCTGCGTGCTATGCACCAAGGCACGGGCGGGCGGGCGGAAGATCTCGGTCTTCGCACCGGATGGCAGCACCTCCCGCCACTTCGACCAAATGCTGTGGAGCTTTCAGCCCCTGTCCTTCGTTCCCCATGTTGCAGCTGGCTCTCCGCTTGAAACCGAAACCCCGGTGGTCATCGGCAGCCGACTCGACGCCCTGCCCCACCAAGACGTGCTGATCAACCTCGGCGATACGCTGCCCGATGGTTTCGAACGTTTCGCTCTCGTGGTCGAGATCGTCGGCCCCTCCGACCCGGAACGCCATGCGGCCCGCGACCGATACCGTTATTACAAGGCGCACGGCTACACCCTGAGCGCCCACGACCTTGCCCAACGGAGCGGCGAATGACCCACCCCCGAAACCCGGACTTCGAGATTTCCCTGGAAGACGAGGAAGCGGAATCCGCCCCTCACCAAGACAACGCCCCCGCCAGCACCGACCTTGATGATCTCCCCGTGCTGACCGATGTCGTGGATGAGCGGGTCGAGCCCTACATCGGACACAACGAACCCATCATTCTCGAGCCCGTGTCTCCCGACATGGATTTCGCTCAAGCGCCCCCTGTTGCGAGTATTGCCGCGCCGCCGGCAGACCTGGCCGAACGCCTCGTCACCCTTGACACTACCATCAGTCGGCTTGTCGACGACTGGGTCGCCAACGAACTCCCCCAACTTGTCTCCCGAGAGCTGGACGATCTGGCCGAGCGCCTTCGTGTAGCGGCCAGCGCCCACCTGCGCGCAACGCTCCAGCCGCTCATCTCAGCCGAGATCGCCAACACCCTCGACGACGACGCCGAGGCCTGAATTCGCCCTTTACCTCAGTTCCCCGCCAAGTCTTCCCGGCGGGCCGGGCGGGTGCATCCGTTATAATCCGCGTTTTGCCTTCAAAGACAGACCCCATGGAACTGGCCAAGAGTTTCGAGCCGGCGGAGATCGAACGCCGCTGGTATGAGCACTGGGAGACGAGCGGCTATTTCGCCGCCGGTCTCGACCGCAGCAAGCCTGCCGACCAATCTTTCTGCATCCTGCTGCCGCCGCCCAACGTCACCGGCACCCTGCATATGGGTCACGGTTTCAACCAGACCATCATGGATGCGCTCACCCGTTACCACCGGATGCGCGGCTGGAACACCCTGTGGCAGCCTGGCACCGACCACGCCGGCATCGCCACCCAGATCGTCGTCGAACGTCAGCTCGACGCCCAGGGCATCTCCCGCCACGACCTTGGCCGCGAGAAGTTCCTCGAAAAGGTCTGGGAGTGGAAGGAATACTCCGG
>JAEUNV010000441.1 GCA_016790385.1 Zoogloea sp. | reverse complement strand
GGCCTGTGCGGATCGGGGGGCGAAGCCAAGCAGCGCGTGGCCGACGGAGATGTGCAGGTGGATGGTGAGATCGAGAACCGCAAGCGGGCCAAACTGCGCCCGGGCCAGCGGGTCGATTTTGCCGGGGAAACCATCGAGCTTGTAACCCAGGGCTGACCCGGCTGTTCGGTCCGGTCAGCGGTTAAGGCCTTCCGCTTCCATGGCGGCCTGCACGCTGGCGCGTGCGCCCACCCGCTCCAGGTAAGCCCCCAGGCTTGGCCAGGGTGACAGGTCCACATTGACGAGGCGGCTCCACGTCAACACCGTAAACAGGTAAGCATCGGCCACCGTAAAGGTGTCGCCCGTCAGGAAGGGCCGGGATTCAAGCGCCTGGGCTGCGACAGGCAGTCGGCGGGCGAGGTTGGTCCGGGCGGCTTCCTTGCTATCGTCCGTCGCGGCGGGGTTGAACAAGGGGCTGTAGCTTTTGTGCAGCTCGGTGCCGATGAAGGTCAGCCATTCCTGCACCCGGGCCCGTTCAAGGGTGCCACAGGGCGGGGCCAGGCGGCGTTCCGGCACCTGATCGGCCAGGTACTGGACGATGGCCGGGCCTTCGGTCAGCAGTTCGCCATTGCCCAGGTCCAGGGCCGGAACGTAGCCCTTGGGGTTGATGGTCGTGTAGTCCACCCCCGAGGCTGTCTGGCGAGTACGCAGATTCACCTTTTCGAGGCTGAAATCGAATCCGCCTTCCCGCAGCACGATATGGGGGGACAGGGAACACGCGCCGGGCGAAAAGTAGAGTTTCATGGTTGTCTTCCTCCTGATGGTTCATTTTGGGTGGATGTCGCCATCCGTATAGAGCCAGCGCCCGTCCAGCAGGACAAAGCGGCTCGTTTCATGGAGCCGGTGCGCCCGGCCCCCGATCTTGTAGCGGGCCACGAATTCAACGGTGGCATGGCTTGCGTCCACGCTGTGACACGTCTTGACCTCCAGGCCCAGCCACTTTGTGGCGCCATCGGCGGCAAGGTTCAGTGCGTCCGGGCGATGCGCCGGATGCCAGGTGGCCATGAGGTAGTCTTCGCGCCCCAAGGTGTAGGCCGTGTAGCGCGAGCGCATCAGTGCCTCGGCGCTGGGGGCCGGCTCGCCCCCTTCCAGATAAGGGCCGCAACAGTGGGCAAGATCGGCTTTGGCACCGCAGGGGCAGGGTGAGGGCATGGCGTGGGAAGCGGACGGGGTGAATGGTCGCCATTCTCGGTCGCCGGGATCGATTCCATCAAGGGGCCAGCCCAAAGCCCTTGAGAAAGCAGGGGCCTGGCCGATAAGTGTCGAGAACCCGCGAGGCTTGCAGAGCGGCATCCATCGGGGCATGCACATATCGAGCGGGTGCCCGAAAGCACTTTGACCAGGGAAGGAGTCATGGGAATCAAGCAGTGGATGGGTGGAATTCGCGGCAAGCTGATCGGGATCTTTGTGGTGATCAAGGTGGTGCCCTTGCTGCTGCTGGCGGTGCTGGCATGGGGCATGGCCCAGCGGCTGGGGGAGGCGGTCAGCCACCAGGCCGAAACGATGGCCGAGACCATGCTGGCCACCATCAAGGCGGTGGGGGACGAGGCCACCGGGGATGCCATCGCTGCGCTGGACGACAAGTCCCGCGAGGCCATTGAGCGCCTGACGACCGATACCGCCCGGGCGGTGGCGGCCTTTCTTTACGACCGGGATGCGGATGTATTGCAGGCCGCTCGGGTCGAGCCCACGGAAGGTGCCTACCGTGACTTTCTGGTGCATCGGACGCGCATGCTCTACCGCCATGGTGCGTGGAAGCTCGCGGAAGACCGGACGCGCTGGGAGCCCGCCATGCCCGAGACCTGGGACGAGGCCTTGGCGGCTGACCCGAAGAACGCCCTGCCCGACAATGCCAAGGCTTTCAGTGCCAGACCGCCGGAGTATCTTGGTCAAGGGGAGAAGCGCCCCCTGTTCGTGGAGATGAGCTTCGTTGATCTGAAGGGCCGTGAGCGGGTCAAGGTGACGACGGGGGATCTCACCTCCCGGGAACTCCGCGACATCAGCCGACCCGAAGAGACCTTTGTGAAGGCCGAGCGCTATTGGCCCGCACTGCGCTCCCTCAAGCCCGGTGAAATCCATGTTTCCGAGGTCATCGGCGCCTATGTGGGCAGCCGTGTGATCGGCCCCTACCTTCCGGCCACCGCCGAAAAGGCCGGGATCGCCTTCGCGCCGGAAACATCCGCCTACGCCGGCACCGAAAACCCCGTC
>JAEUNV010000358.1 GCA_016790385.1 Zoogloea sp. | reverse complement strand
CTCCGCCACCGCCTTGTTGTAGCCCGCAAGGTTGCGCACGCCCAGGGCCGACATCAACTTGTAGCGCTTCTCCATCTCGGCCACGCACCAGTTGAGCGCGTTGGCCGCATGCTTCATGTCGGTCACCACCGGCGCCAGCAGGTGCGGAATGCCCTCGTAGATGGACAGCTCCAGCATCTTCGGATCCACAAGGATCAGGCGGACATCTTCGGGCTCGGACTTGTAGAGCAGCGAAAGGATCATCGCGTTGATGCCCACCGACTTGCCCGAGCCGGTGGTACCGGCCACCAGCAGGTGGGGCGTCTTGGCGATGTCGGCCACCACCGGCTGGCCGCCGATGTCCTTGCCCAGCGCCACGGTGAGAGGCGAATGCATGTCGTGGTAGGCCTTGGAACCGAGGATCTCGGACAGGCGCACCGTCTGGCGTTTGGGGTTGGGAAGCTCCAGGGCCATGCAGGTCTTGCCCGGCACGGTTTCAACCACGCGGATGCTTACCACCGACAGAGCCCGGGCCAGATCCTTGACCAGGTTCATCACCTGACTACCCTTCACGCCCACCGCTGGCTCGATCTCGAAGCGGGTGATGACCGGCCCCGGGTAGGCCGCCAGCACCTTCACCTCGACACCGAAATCGGCCAGCTTGCGTTCGATCAGGCGCGAGGTGAACTCGAGCACCTCAGCCGAAGGGGGCTCCACGTCATTGGCGGGCTCATCGAGCAAGGCCAGGGGCGGCAGGGCACCACCCGGCAGCTCGGTGAACAGACTGGTCTGGCGCTCCTTTTCAACGCGGACCGACTTCTCTACCTCGACAATGGCGGGTTCGATACGCACCGGTGGTGGTGGCGCAACCTCTTCCTTCTTACGCTGGGTTTCAACCACGGCCTCGCGCTTTTGCGCCACCTCACGGCCAACACGCCGGTCCTGCCAGGTTTGCACCCCCTGGGTGGCGAACAACCAGATCTTCTCGAGGCCGGCCCCCAGAGCCTCCGAAGCCTCGATCCAGCTCACGCCCGAAAAGAGGCTCAAACCGCCTGCGATCAACGCCAGCAACAGCAGGGTTCCGCCGGTAAAGCCCAGGTACTGAAGCGCCAGATTGCCAAGCTCCAGGCCGATCACGCCGCCCGGCTCAAGTGGCAAGGTCGCTTTGACCGAGTAGAAGCGCATGGCTTCCAGGCCGCTACTGGACAGCAGCACAACCAGAAAGCCCAACACCACCACCAGGAAGGAACGCTGATCGGCGCCGAAAGCCCGTTGCAGGCGCCGGAACCCGATTGCCAGACCAAACCCGAGGAAGATCACCCACCACCAGGCCGACATCCCGAAAAGGTAGAACAGCAGATCGGACAACCAGGCGCCGAAACGCCCGCCAGGGTTGCTCACACGCTCCATATGCACGGCGTGGGACCATCCCGGATCGGCCTTGGAATAGCCGAACAGGACCATTGCCAGATAAAGGGCGAGCACGCCCAACAGCATCCAGCGGGCCTCCTGAAGCAGGCCGGCGATTTTCTCGGGAAGGGGAAGCGGTCGAGTGGAAGGACGATTAAGCATGGGTTGGCGGTGCCGGGTGTGACGGATGGAGCCTGAAATGCAAAAGCGCGGCAAGGCGCCGCGCTTCGATTATAAACCAGGGTCTCTGGTCGTCCCTTCCTCGCCGGGTTCCGATTGGGTAAGGAAGGATTTCCGGATCAGTCACAAATCGTAGATCTTCTCGCGCAGAATCACGCCATTGTCGGTTTCCTCGATGAGACCACGCAGGCCCAGATCCTTCATCACCCGGCTGACCATCTCGCGGGACGCGCCGATCATCTTGGCAATGTCCTGCTTGGAGATCTTCTTGCGGACAACCTTCAGGCCATCCACCTCCTCCGACATCTCGAGCAGCAGGCGCGCCACCCGGCCATATACATCCATCAATGCCAGGCTTTCGATCTTGCGATCGGCATCCCGCAGGCGGCGGGTGAGATTGCACATCACGTGCCAGGAGAGTTCGAAATTTTCCTGCATCAGACGCTTGAAATCGGTCTTTGCGATGGTCACCAGATCGGCCGGCGACACTGCCACCACCGACGCGGAGCGGGGGCTGTCATCGAGCACACCCATCTCGCCAAACATCTCACCCTGACCAAGAATGGTGAGGATGACTTCACGGCCATCCTCGTCGCTGACCATGACCTTCAGGTTACCCGTCAGCACGAAATAGACAAAATCGGTACGATCACCCTCGTGCACCACCGCGGAACCCCGCGGCACCCGTCGCATCATCGCGCAACGCGCGACGGCCGCCAGCCGGTCATCGCCCAGGCCCTGGAAGATCGGGAAGGTCCGTAGGGCAATCGTGGACACGGAGCTGGTAACGGTCATAAGGCCTCTCCTAAGCATGATGCAAATTAATTGGCAGGCGGCACAAACTGGCCGTCATGCACACACAACGGCAAAGTATAGATCAAACTTGAGACGCATCTAAGGACAAGGGCCCGCCCCATGGCCGTTCCGCGGTGCCCGCGCCCGGCCCCGCCCGGTACCGCAGCCCCCCGGGGGAACGGAGCGCCTTATAATCTGTCTCCCTTGCTCCAGACACACGAAAGACCCATCAAGATGGCCACACGTCACATCAAGCTGCTCATTCTCGGTTCCGGCCCCGCCGGTTACAGCGCGGCCGTCTACGCGGCCCGCGCCAACCTGAACCCCGTGCTCATCACCGGCATTGCCCAGGGCGGCCAGCTGATGACCACCACTGAAGTGGACAACTGGCCCGCCGACGCTGACGGCGTGCAGGGTCCGGAACTGATGGCGCGCTTCGAAAAGCACGCCCTGCGCTTCAACACCGAAATGATCTTCGACCACATCCACACCACGCATCTGGCCGAAAAGCCGATCCGTCTGGTGGGCGATGCGGGCGAATACACCTGTGATGCGCTGATCATCGCCACCGGTGCCAGCGCCCAGTACCTGGGCCTGCCCTCGGAAGAAGCCTTCTCCGGCAAGGGTGTGTCCGCCTGCGCCACCTGCGACGGCTTCTTCTACCGCAACCAGGAGGTCTCCGTGATCGGGGGCGGCAACACCGCCGTCGAAGAAGCCCTTTATCTGGCCAACATCGCCAGCAAGGTCACCCTGGTGCATCGCCGCGACAAGTTCAAGGCCGAACGCATTCTGATCGACAAGGTCATGGAGAAGGTCGCCGCCGGCAAGATCGTGCTCGAACTCGATTCCACCCTGGACGAAGTCCTGGGCGATCAAACAGGCGTGACCGGCATGCGCATCAAGAGCACCAAGACAGGCGCCACCAAGGACATCGCCCTGAAGGGTGTATTCATTGCCATCGGCCACAAGCCCAACACCGACATCTTCGAAGGTCAACTCGAGATGGAAGGCGGCTACATCGTCACCCAGGGTGGCCGCAAGGGCAACGCCACGGCCACCAGCGTTCCCGGCGTATTTGCCGCCGGCGACGTGCAGGACCACATCTACCGTCAGGCCGTCACCAGCGCTGGCACCGGCTGCATGGCCGCGCTGGATGCCGAGCGTTATCTCGACAGCCTCGGCCTCGCCGGCTAAAGGCATCACCATCCGCAACGGACCGGACCTCCCGGTCCGTTGTCATTTTCCGGACGCCCTCTCCCGCACGCCATGGCCAAGGACAAGCACAAGGCCGGACTCGACGCCCTCAAGGCCATCAAAAAGCAGGTGCCCGCCAGCGTGGTCGTCAAAGCGCTTGCCGGCAAGCCCCGCCGAACACCACAAGCGCTCGCCCCCGCAGCCGAGCCGGACGAGGCCGGGCTTTTCCGTCAGCAGGTGGGCGAGGTCCAGCCCGTCCGTGGCGGCGGCCAGGCCGACCTTGCCCGGCCACGGCCCGCCCCGGTGCCACGGCCCCGGCTCGCCGAACCCGAACCCGAAACGCCGCGACGCACACCCCGGGTCGACGAGAACGACCCCATGGCCGTGTTTCGCGCCGCCCTTGGCGATATTGCCCCGATCAAGGATTTCAACCGGGTTGACCTCAGCCATCAGCGCCAGCAGGCCCACCCCCAGGTGCGAGCCATCGACAACTGGGTGCCGCCCCCCAGCCTGCCGGACGAGCAAAACATCCACGACCCCTCGGAGCTCTTCCGCCAGGCGGCCGGTGCCGTCGCCCCCCTGAAGGACAGGAACCTGGCCGACGTGGAGCGCCCGGTTCCGCCCCCTAGGCCGCGCCAGCGCGAAGAGGACGAGCGGGAAGTACTGCGCGAGGCCATCGAGACGCCGCTGAGCTTCGAGGATCGCCTCGACACCGGCGACGAAGCGGCCTACCTGCGCACCGGCCTGCCCCGTCGGGTGCTCACCGATCTGCGCCGGGGCCGCTGGGTGGTCCAGGGCGAACTCGACCTGCACGGTCTCACCCGCGACGAAGCCCGCGCCAGCCTGGCCCGGTTCATCGTCCTGTCCCTCCAGCAGGGGCGACGCTGCCTGCGCGTGATCCATGGCAAGGGGCACGGCTCTCCTGGGCGCATGCCCGTGCTCAAGCATCTATCCCGGGGCTGGCTGGCCCAGCGCGAGGATATCCTGGCCTTTTGCCAGGCGCGTCCCCATGACGGCGGAGAGGGTGCATTGCTGGTCTTGCTGCAAGCCAGCGCAACGCACACCTGAGCCTGCTCGGCCCCACAAGCCGTTGCCAAGGCACCCAATCTACTTTAGCGCCCGCTAATACAGATGGCATCATGTCGATGACTGCCCGGGGTGTTTCCTCCTCCCGGGGAGATTCTTGTTTCCAGTCAATTTTTTTCACGCCCCATCCGCATACAGTCCGCTGCGACAGATTGTCGCAGGGACACAAGGTGCCGCAGCCAGGCCTTCCGGAACCCTGCCTCATCTACTGACGCCATCCTCGGATTGGCGCTCTTTTGGCATAGGGACACACGGAGACCACCATGAGCACCGAACACACCAAACATGACGTTCAAGATACCGTTCCGGGACGCCGCAAATTTCTGAACACAGCGGCCCTGGCCGGCTTGGCCGGTGCCGGCCTGTCCGTGGGCCTCTCGTCCTGCAAGCAGGAAGCCGCGCCGCCCGCCGCGGCCCCCGCCAACCCTGCACCGGCTCCCGACGCTCACGCGGCCGACGGGCTGAGCATTCACCCGGCGCCGGGTCAGCTCGACACCTACTACGGAATCTGGTCTGGCGGGCATTCCGGCGAGGTGCGCGTCCTCGGTCTGCCTTCCGGCCGCGAAATCAAGCGCGTGCCCACCTTCAACATCGACTGCATGAGCGGCTGGGGCATCACCAACGAATCCAAGGCCATCATCGGCAGCAAGGCGGACGGCAGCCTCAAGTACAAGACCGGCGATACCCACCACGTCCACGGCTCTTATGCCGACGGCACCTACGATGGCAAGTACTTCTGGGTCAACGACAAGATCCACGGCCGACTGGCACGCATCAAGGGCGACACCTTCGAGTGCGACAAGATCACCGAGCTGCCCAACATCCAGGGCTTTCACGGGATCTTCCCGGACAAGCGCGACCCGGTGGATGAAAAGATCAACCACACCACCCGCGTCTTCTGCGGCAACGAGTTTCACATCCCGCACCCGAACGACGGGCGCGACATGGATGACGAGAAGAAGTACAAGACGCTCTTCACCTGTGTCGACGCCGAGACCATGGAAGTGCGCTGGCAGTGCCGCGTGGACGGCAACATGGATCTGGTGGCCACATCCTTCGATGGCAAGCTCGCCGCCGCCAACCAGTACAACACCGAAGGCGGCGCAAAGTACGAAGACATGATGTCCGCCGAAAAGGACGCCTGCGTGTTCTTCCAGGTGGCCCGCATCGAGCAGGCCATCAAGGACGGCAAGTTCGTCACCATTGGCGACAGCAAGGTGCCGGTGGTGGACGGCACCAAGGACGCCAACAAGGATCCCAAAACCGCCCTCACCTGCTATGTCCCGGTGCCCAAGAACCCCCACGGGGTGAACGCCAGCCCGGACGGCAAGTATTTCATCTGTTCCGGCAAGCTCTCGCCCACCGCCACGGTGATCGAACTGGCCAAGGTGCACGACTACTTCGACGGCAAGCTCGACGACCTCAACAAGAGCATCGTCGCCGAAGTCGAACTCGGCCTCGGCCCCCTGCACACCGCCTTTGATGGCCGCGGCAACGCCTTCACCACGCTGTTCCTCGACAGCCAGGTGGTCAAATGGAACATCGACTCGGCAATCAAATTCCACGGCGGTGACAAGAATGCGAAGTACGTCGTCGATCGCGTCGACGTGCATTACCAGCCGGGCCATATCAACGCCTCCATGTCGGAGACCAAGGACGCTGACGGGCAATTCCTCTGCGTCGGCTGCAAGTTCTCGAAGGACCGCTTCCTGCCTGTCGGCCCGCTCCACCCGGAAAACGAGCAGATCATCGACATCCGGGGCGAGAAGATGAAGATGCTCGCCGACCACCCGGTTTACCCCGAGCCTCACGACTTCATCATCGTCAAGCGCGACAAGATCAAGACCCGTCAGGTTTACAACGTCGACGATTTTCCCAATGCCATCAAGGATGCCAAGGACGGCGGCGTGTTCCGCAATGGCAACAAGGTCACCGTCAAGCTGGTATCCCAGGC
>JAEUNV010000353.1 GCA_016790385.1 Zoogloea sp. | reverse complement strand
ACGTTTCGCCGAGCGCCTGTCCATCAGCCAGGTGCGCTTCCGACGCCTGGGCGAGGACGAGATCCGCCGCTACGTGGCCACCGGCGAGGCTGCCGACAAGGCGGGTGCCTACGGCATTCAGGGCCGCGCCGCGCTGTTCATTGAGGAGATCCGTGGCAGCTACACCGGCATCATGGGCCTCCCGCTCTTCGAGACTGCCGCCCTGTTTCAGGAATTCGGCTATCCTTTGTGACCCTTTACCGCCGACCCCTGACAGATTCTTGCAGACTTTGACAGAATCGCTCAGGATCTGACGGGCAAGACACCCAGAAAAGCAAGACACGGCCCCCACCGTGCAGCGGACGCCGGACGAGCGGCGATCGGCGATGGCGCAGTCTCCCCGCGCCATCGCCCATCACCGTTTGCCTCCCGTCCCATGTCCGAAGAATATCTGATCAATTTCACGCCCCAGGAAACCCGCGTCGCGCTGATGCAGCAGGGCGTGGTCCAGGAAGTCCACGTCGAGCGCACCGCCAGCCGTGGCATTGTCGGCAACATCTACCTGGGCAAGGTCGTGCGCGTCCTGCCCGGCATGCAGTCCGCGTTCATGGATGTCGGCCTTGAACGCACGGCTTTCCTGCACGTCGCCGACATCTGGTCCGACCGTCACACGGGCGACACCCCACGGCCCATCGAGCGCATCCTGGCCGAGGGTCAAAACCTCATCGTCCAGGTTCTCAAAGACCCCCTCGGCACCAAGGGCGCGCGGCTGTCCACCCAGATTTCCATCGCCGGCCGGATGCTGGTGTATCTGCCCCAGGACAAGCACATCGGCATTTCCCAGCGCATCGGCGACGAAGCCGACCGGGAGGCCCTGCGGGAGCGCGTCAGCCGCCTGCTGCCCCCCAACGAGCCGGGCGGCTACATCGTCCGCACCATGGCCGAAAACGCCTCCGACGAGGAACTCGCCGCCGACATCGCCTACCTCAAGAAGCTGTGGGCGGAGATCAAGAACCGCGCCGTGGGCGCCCGCCCGCCCTTCGTGCTGTATCAGGATCTCAACCTGGCCCAGCGGGTGATGCGCGATCTGGTCACCGACGCCACCACCCGCATCGTGGCCGACTCGCGGGAGAACTTCCAGAAGCTCAGCACCTTTGCCACCGAGTACATGCCCCAGGTGGCCCCGCTGCTTGACCACTACACCGGCGAACGCCCGCTGTTCGACCTGCACGGCGTCGAGGCGGAGATCGAAAAGGCCCTCGCACGGCGCGTCGATCTCAAATCCGGCGGCTACCTGATCATCGACCAGACCGAGGCGATGACCACCATCGACGTGAACACCGGCGGATTCGTCGGTGCCCGCAACTTCGATGACACCATATTCAAGACCAACCTGGAAGCCGCGCAGGCCATTGCCCGACAGCTCCGGGTACGCAATCTGGGTGGCATCATCATCGTGGATTTCATCGACATGGAAAGCCCGGAGCACCGCAGCGCCGTGCTGGACGAGTTCCGCAAGGCCCTGTCGAAGGACCACACCAAGATGACGGTCAATGGCTTCACCAGCCTTGGTCTGGTGGAGATGACCCGCAAGCGCACCCGGGAGTCCCTTGCCCACCTGCTGTGCGAACCCTGCCCCACCTGCGGCGGCCGGGGTGAGGTCAAGACCGCCCGCACCGTGGCGTACGAAATCCTCCGCGAACTCCTGCGCGAAGCCCGCCAGTTCAATGCCCGGGAGTTCCGGGTGCTAGCCGCCCCCAATGTGATCGACCTCTTCCACGAGGAAGAGTCGCAGTCGCTGGCCATGCTCTCCGACTTCATCGACAAAACGATCTCCCTGCATCCCGAAGCCAGCTACGGCCAGGAGCAGTTCGACATCGTGCTGCTCTGAGGCCGGAAATCCACATGGAATAAACGCACCAATTGGGTGCAACCCCAATGCCGACGCGGCTCCTGACGAATGAACGCCCCGTCTCGGTGCATCCAAAAATTCAATCGCCAAGTGATTGACGCTGCCATTGACCGGCCGGAGAATCCGCCGCCTCTCACATGGCAGGAACACACAGATGCAGACCCGGAATACCCTCCAGGCCACCGGCCTCGGCTCCCGTAACGTTCATATCGGCTCCGACCACGGCTATACCTTTGACGGTGACTCGGTTCACCTCGAAGCCGAACTCGTGGTGGATACGCTCGACGGCGCCACCGGACAGGAATGGGCGCTCCAGCTATGGGCCTGTGACAGCCCTTTTGACGGCCAGCCGATCACCGGCAGCAAGATTGCCGAGGCCCCCCTCGAAGCCTTCCATTACGCCGGCCT
>JAEUNV010000345.1 GCA_016790385.1 Zoogloea sp. | reverse complement strand
GGCTTTTCCGAGTCGGCCAATGTGCGTGCCGAGAACATCCATGCCGACGATGGCCGCATGAGCTTTGACGTGGTCCGCGTCAATGGCACCACCAGCCGCATTCCGGTGGTCCTCAACCTGCCGGGGCGTCACAACGTACTCAACGCCCTGGCGGCCATTGCGGTGGCCACCGAAGTGGGTGTTTCCGACGAAGCCATCATCAAGGCGTTGGCGGAGTTCAAGGGGGTTGGTCGGCGTTTCCAGCGGTACGGCGAGCTTGCCTTGCCCCAGGGCGGTTCCGCCACCGTGATCGATGACTACGGTCATCATCCCGTCGAAATGGCCGCAACGATTGCCGCCGCCCGCGGAGCCTTTCCCGACAAGCGCCTGGTGCTGGCTTTCCAGCCCCACCGGTTTACACGCACGCGGGACTGCTTTGAGGACTTCGTGAAGGTTCTGTCCACCGTTGATGCCCTTCTGCTGAGCGAGGTCTATGCGGCAGGAGAGGCGCCGATCGTTGCTGCTGACGGTCGCTCGCTCGCGCGTGCCCTGCGGGTGGCGGGCAAGATCGAACCGGTTTTTGTGGAGAACATTGAGGACATGCCGGGGGCGATTCTGTCCTCGGCTCAGGATGGCGACGTGGTGATCACCATGGGTGCCGGCAGTATCGGCGGGGTGCCGGGCAAACTGGTGAATGGCGAGGTCTGAGGACGTGAGCAGTCAATTCGGAAAAGTGGCGGTGTTGCTGGGCGGAAGCTCTGCCGAGCGGGAGATCTCCCTCATGTCAGGGCGGGCCGTGCTGGCGGCCCTGCAAGGAGCCGGCGTGGATGCCCATGCCTTCGATCCGGCGGAAACCGACCTGCACATCCTCAAGGAGCAGGGCTACGAGCGTGCTTTCATCGCGCTGCACGGCCGGGGCGGTGAGGATGGTACGGTTCAGGGGGCGCTGGAGCTGATGGGCATTCCCTACACGGGCAGCGGTGTAATGGCCTCGGCCATCGGTATGGACAAGTGGCGCACCAAGCTGGTGTGGTTGGCGTCGGGCCTGCCCACGCCGCGCTTTGCGATCCTGGATGCCCACACGGATTGGGATGCCGTTGTGGCCGATCTGGGCCTGCCGATCTTCGTCAAACCCGTGCATGAGGGGTCCAGCATGGGGGCCACCAAGGTCACCGAGGCGGGGCAGCTGAAGGGCGCCTGGGAGCTGGCTGCCCAGTATGACTCCATGGTGCTGGCCGAGGAGTTCGTGAGTGGGCGCGAGCTCACCGCCCCCTTCCTCGGAGATCGGGCATTGCCGCTGGTGCGGATCGAAGCGCCGGGTGGCAACTACGATTACCAGAACAAGTACTTCACTGACGACACCCAATACTTTTGTCCGAGCGGCCTGCCGGATGCCCAGGAGAAGGAAATCCAGGCGGCTGTTGTCCGCTGTGCCCGGGTGCTGGGCTGCCGCGGCTGGGGGCGTGCCGACCTGATCCTCCGGGAGGATGGCAGCTTCACCCTGCTCGAGATCAACACCGCGCCGGGCATGACCAACCACTCGCTGGTACCCATGTCGGCGCGGGTGGCGGGTTTGTCGTTCGAGGCTCTGTGCCTGGAGATCCTCGCGGGAGCACGCCTTGGCTGACCTGCGGCCGACTTCCAACGTACCTCCCGAGGCTGGCGGCAAGGCCGCCGCGGGCAAGCGTGCGCGTCCGTCGCGACCGCCGCGGGACGTTGGAGGCAATGGTTTGTGGGATCGTCCCCAGCTTCTCAATCTGATATCTGACGTGCTGCTGGTGTTCGGGGCCGCGGGGCTGGGCTACGCCGCGGTCGCGGCGATCTCGCACCTGCCCGTGTATCCCCTGCGGGAGGTGCTGGTCACCACGCCGCTGGCCCAGGTGACCCAGGCCCAGCTGGAGTATGCCGCCCGCTCTTCCTTGCGCGGCAACTTCTTCACGGTTGATCTGGAAGACGTGCGCGGCGCGTTCGAGAAGCTTCCCTGGGTTCGCCGTGCCGACGTGCGCCGCCGCTGGCCGGGCGGAATCGAGGTCCGGCTGGAAGAGCATGTGGCCTCTGCCTATTGGCGGGTCGGCGAGACCGGCGACATGCGTCTCGTGAACCGCTATGGCGAGGTTTTCTCGGCGGCCAGCAACGCTCGGATGCCCGTTTTCAGCGGCCCGGAGGGATCGTCCGGAGTGTTGCTCGCCAAGTTCGAGGATTTCACGCGCAAGCTTGGGCCGCTGGGCAAGCAGCTTGTTGGCGTATCCCTGTCGGCCCGCGAGGCCTGGCAACTGAAGATGGAGGACGGGCTGACCATCGAGCTGGGTCACGATCAGGCCAAGGCGCCGATCGACGAGCGCCTGTCCCGCTTCGTGCGCCATTTTCCCCAGGCCAAGGCCCAACTGAACATGAATGTGGCGGTGGTGGATCTCCGCTACCCCAGTGGTTTTGCCCTTCGGCCGATCGCATCCGCCGCGCCGGCTGGCAAGCAAGAAAGCAAAGGTAAGTAATGAGCAAAGAGTACAAGGAACTGATCGTCGGCCTCGACATCGGCACCTCGAAGATCACCTGCGTGGTGGCCGAGCTCAAGCCGGACGGCAGGATGGATGTGATCGGCCTGGGCACGCAGCCGTCGTCCGGCCTGAAGAAGGGCGTGGTGGTGAATATCGAGGCCACCGTCGATGCCATCTCCAGGGTCATCCAGGAAGTGGAGCTGATGGCTGACTGCAAGATCCGGGACGTCTACACCGGTATCGCCGGAAGCCATATCCGCAGTTTCAATTCCAACGGCATGGTGGCGATCAAGGACAAGGAGGTTTCACCGATTGACGTGGAACGGGTCATCGAGACCGCCCGGGCCATGCCGCTGCCGGCCGACCAGCAGATCCTGCACATCCTGACCCAGGAGTTCATCATCGACGGCCAGGATGGCGTGCGTGAGCCGATCGGGATGAGTGGCGTTCGGCTGGAGGTGAAGGTGCACATTGTCACCGGCGCCGTTTCCGCCGCCCAGAACATCGTCAAATGTGTCCGTCGCTGCGGCCTTGAAGTGCTGGATCTCGTGCTGCAACCGCTGGCTTCTAGCTACGCCACCCTGTCCGAGGACGAAAAGGAGCTGGGGGTCTGCCTGGTTGATATCGGCGGCGGCACCACCGATCTGGCGGTGTTCACCCAGGGGGCGATCCGCCACACCGCGGTGATCCCGATTGCCGGCGATCAGGTGACCAACGACATCGCCATGGCCCTGCGGACACCAACGGCCGAGGCGGAGGAAATCAAGATCCGCCACGGTGTCGCCATGCACACCCTGGCCGATGCCTCAGAGATGATCGAGGTGCCGGGGGTGGGGGATCGTGCCCCCCGCAAGCTCTCCCGTCAGGCCCTGGCCGACGTGATCGAGCCTCGGGTGTGTGAGTTGTATGAACTTGTCCAGGCCGAGCTGCGCCGCTCGGGTTACGAGGAGCTGTTGTCCTCCGGCATCGTCCTGGCGGGCGGTGCGGCCGTGATGCAGGGGATGGTGGAGCTGGGCGAGGAGGTCTTCCACATGCCGGTGCGCATCGGCTATCCGAAGTACGACGGCGCCCTGGCCGACGTGGTGTGCGAGCCGCGTTATGCCAACGCAATGGGTTTGGTGATGGAGGGGGCCGCGCAGAAAAGGCGGGGTCTCCAGGCCCGTCAGACACGTAATGTCGGGCAGGTTTTTTCGAGAATGCGTTCGTGGTTTGAACGCAATTTCTGAGGGTGGATACGACCCTTTCAAAGGGGCGTGTTGAATTGAATATTTGTGTGCATTGACCCTCTATTTAGTTATAGAATCCACGGTCAATACAATATATAGGTCCAGTTGCGCTCGGGGCACGTAGGCGCAGTTTCTCTTGGAGGCGAGGTAAATGTTTGAAATTGTTGAGAAGGCGAGCGGTGGCACAAACATCAAGGTGATTGGTGTGGGCGGTGCGGGTGGCAACGCCGTCGACCACATGATCCGCGAGGGTGTGCAGGGCGTTGATTTCATCATCGCCAACACCGATGCACAGGCCCTGTCCCGCTGTCTGGCCCAGACCAAGGTCCAGCTTGGCAAGACCGGTCTCGGAGCAGGTTCGAAGCCGGAAGCCGGCCGTGCCGCCGCCCAGGAATCCCGCGACGCGATTGCCTCGGCGCTCGAAGGCGCACACATGTGCTTCATCACCGCCGGCATGGGGGGCGGCACCGGGACCGGCGCAGCGCCCGTGGTTGCCGAGATCGCCAAGGAGATGGGCATCCTGACCGTTGCCGTGGTGACCAAGCCCTTCGATTTCGAGAACCGCATCCGTGTGGCCGAAAGCGGCGTGGAAGAGCTTTCCAAGCAGGTGGATTCGCTGATTGTCGTGCTCAACGACAAGTTGCTTGAGGTCTATGGCGACGACGCCGGTTTTGAGGATTGCTTCCGCTCCGCCGACAACGTGCTGACCAGCGCCGTGGGTGGTATTGCCGAAATCATCAATGTCCCTGGTCTGGTCAACGTTGATTTCCAGGACGTGCGTACCGCCATGGCCGAGATGGGCCGCGCGATGATGGGCTCGGCCCAGGCTTCCGGTCTCGATCGCGCCCGCATTGCGGCCGAGCAGGCCGCTGTCTCCCCGCTGCTCGAAGGCACTGAGCTGTCTGGCGCCCGTTGCGTCCTGATCAACATCACCGCCAGCCGCAGCCTGAAGATGTCTGAAGTGCGCGATGCGGTGAAGACCGTTCAGGCATTCGCTGCCTCCGAGGCCTTCGTCAAGTACGGCACCGTCTTCGACGAGAGCATGGAAGACCGCATCCGTGTCACCGTTGTGGCCACTGGCCTGGGCGCAGTTCGCGCTGCCGCCGTGCCGCGCAAGATCGAGGTGGTGCGTACCGGTACTGACAACATCGGCATGGAAATCGATTATGGCAATCTGGAACTCCCGGCAGTGATCCGCCGCACTTCCAGAACCACGGTTGAGGCCATGAGCGCCAACGGCATGTCGACCCTGGACATTCCGGCCTTCCTGCGCAAGCAGGCGGATTGATCGCTCCGGGCCGCTCCGGTGGCTCAGGCAGACGCGCAGCGGGAGGTCGCCTCCAACCGCTGCGCGTTTT
>JAEUNV010000340.1 GCA_016790385.1 Zoogloea sp. | reverse complement strand
CCCACGTAAAGCTTAGTACCCAATTGACGCGCTCCATGAAATAAAGGCGGCCATGAGAAGGTCCGCGCCTAGACACAATAGCAAGGCATTTCGCGCACGTCGAATGTTTTTGTAATGCACCAGAATGGGGTAATACCGCATTCTTCAGGTGCCCCGGAAAACCGCTTCGCTGCACCTTCCTTGTGCAAACGCACAAGGCTATTTCACGCTCCCAGGGCAGTGGTGACAAGGATCAGGGCGGGAACGACAAAAAAATACAAACGCATGGAAAAACGCAGGCGCGAGCCCGGGCGAGTCAGCCCCATGTAATGACGAATCACCAGGAGCCCCTTGACCCCGACGATCACGGCCACGACGAGGGCGGTGAGGCCGGCCGGAAGGGCGCCTTCGGCAAGCCAGGCGCTCCCCAGGGTCAACAGCAGCAGGCCCAGCCACACAGCCGTCGCGCGGCGCGAATCACGGTCTGACATGCCCAAGCCTTTCAGCGAAGCACATAGAGCAGGGGAAAGATGACGATCCAGGCCAGATCCGTGGCGTGCCAATAGAGCACGGCCGCCTCCAGCCCCTCGTGGTCGGCCGCTCCGTAAGCGCCGTAATGGGCGCGCAGGATGGCCCAGATGAGCCCGAGGCAACCCCACACCACATGGACCAGATGGTTGAGGGTCAGATAGTAGTAAATGGCCACGAAGCTGTTTCCGGTGCCCGCCACGCCATGGGCTAGGTTCCACCGGAACTCCAGGGCCTTGATGACAAGAAAGACCACCCCACCGAGCAAGGCGGCAACAAGCCAGTTGCGCGCAGCAAGCACATCGTCGTTGCGGATGGCCATCACCGCCCGCAGCGCAAGATAGCCGCTGGTCAGCATGACCAGCGTGTTGGCGAGACCGGCCGAGGCATTGAGCATGGCCGGCCCGGCGTGAAAGTCCGCGGGGTGGACCCGACGGAACCAAGCCCAGGCCAGGAACATCAGCGCAAACTCACTCAGCTCGGCCAGGATTCCGACCCAGATCCCCCGATTGCCCGGCACCGGGGGCATTGTCTGCGGAAGGAAGGCTGCTGCACCCGGAGCTGGTCGCCCGGCGGAGATCATCGATTCAGGCAGTGCGGCACCCCGCGCTGGTCGCAGCCACATCTGGCAGGCGACACGTCCATAGCATGGTCAGAGGGTGGCCAGCAGGGCCTGACAGGCGGCAATATTTTCCTGATGCGAGACGCGCATCTCCTCGAGCATAGCCCGGGCGGCGGCGTCATGCACCCCGGGCAGGATCTGGTCGATCTTTTTGACCACCCAGGCCTGGCCCACATTGACAAACGCCAGCCGCGCGGCGAGCCCCTCAATGGCCAGGGTCTTCTGGACAAAGGCACCGGTCTCGTGGGAGGCGACGCCCCCAAGACGCTGAATGGTCTTGTAAAGCACCACCGCGTTGGCGCCCTCGTCCTTTTGCAGGCGCTCCAGCAGCGCCCGCTCGGATGAATGGACGTCGAGTCCGTCACGCAGGATGGCGAGCACCTTGGCGCCCGCCCGCTCGGCCTCGAGCAGCGCATTCAACCCCGCCACGACGGCCGGGTCGACGCCCTCGCCGAAATAGCCGGGAAACTCAGCCGCATAGCAGGGCGGTGACGAGCAGGCGGACGGTGGACCGAGGTCGGAATCGGGGGGTGTGGACGCCATGGAGATCTCCTCTTTCAATCCCGGTGCCGAATCACGAAGACTTCGGGATCATCCCCGTGTTCGAGCAGGATGCGACGCACCCGATCCTGCCACAGGCCCGCGAAAAGCTGGCGCGATTCCCCGTCGGCGTCACCCGCCAGACAGCGCTGCATCAGGGGCATCATCTGAGGGTCCGGCGGAACGGCCTGCAGCCTGACGCTTGCATCCACACAGGCACCGTTGTCACGCCGGGAAAACCGCAGTTCGAAGTCCTGCTCAACCCCGAAGCTCAGCAGGCCACGCCGCTCGAAGCGCCCGGCCAGCCCCTTGAAACCCGTTTCCCCACTGGCGCCGGTGAGCAGGGAGACCACGCTGGCCACTACCCCGGCCACACCCGCCGCCGCTTCCTCCCGCAGCGAAACCCGGACCGCGCCGCGCTCCGCCATCGCCGCACCATACAGGGCACCGAGGGCGGCACGGGTCAGGCCATAGGCCCCGGCCACGGTCGGGCACGAATGTCCGGCAAGGCGAACGGCATCGAGATAGCAATACTCGATCACCCCATCGTCCATTGCGCCCAGAAACTCGGCGAGGGGATCGCGCAGACGCACCCGGGGCACGGCATCGAAAAATGGCGGATAGCGCACGGTCAGGCTCCAGAGAAATGCAGGCTTGACGAAAGACCCTACACCCGCCACCCCGCGATTTCCTTGATCTGTGATAGGTCGACGGCTTCATGAACGCCATCAGTGTTCCCGCCCATCGACCCGCGGCGCGAGCAGGCGGGGAGTCAGCCTGAAGCCAAGCACGGCAAAGGCCAGGCTCCACGCAACAGCCGCCAGATGAACCCAATGGACATACGCCCCCGGAAACCACTGGGGCAACACCACGCGCACGACAAACGCCAGCAGCATGATGTGCACCACCAGCCGGTCCACGCCGTCGAAAGCCACCTTGCGCCCCGTATGCCCCAGGGAAATGCGCACCAGCATGGCCGGGATGACCAGCCCCATCGCCCCAAAGGTGAACACGTGGGTCGGCAGGCTGCCTGTCCAAGCCACGCCCCCCCGCAGCGCCAGCGACTCAAGCAGCAACTGGGCAACGATGGCCAGATAGCCCAGGTACATCACCGCCAACTCGATGCGCCGGAACCCCAGATCGGGCCGCCAGCGCAAAAATCGATACAGCAGCAGCATCGCGAGGATCACCGACACAACCACCGCCAGCATTGACGGCATCCATGCCTGGAAGACGAGGCTCGCCGCACCGAGCTTGATCGCCTGATCCAGTCGCGGCTTGCGCAGGATATCCACCTGAAAAACACCTTTCATGAACTGGGTCAGGGTGCGCTCCAGCATGATCAGGAAAGCCATCCGAAAGAGGCCGAGACTCATTGTCACGCCGGCGTGAAAATGAGCCTCCGAGAGCAACAGCACCTTGGCGGCGAGAAAAGCGGGCAATACCAGGAGGAAGAAGTAATTGTCGGCAAAGCTGTCCTGCTTGCGGTAACGCAACAGGGTTTGCAGCAGCAATAGCACGATGCCGGCAAGAAAGACCAGATTGGACGCCCAGAACAGCGCGGCCGGCCATGCCCCACCCAAGGCCATTCCGACCCGCTCAAGGCACCATGCCGCCGCCAGGCCGACCAGCGCGGCCCCATGGTAGCCCCGCACCTGCACCCAATTCTTGGTGGCCGTCAGCAGAAAGCCCCCCAACACCGCCCAGCCAAAGCCGAAGAACATCTCATGGGCATGCCATTGAACGGGGCTGAAACGGCCTTGCGGGGCGGGCAAGCCGCCGGAAAACATCAGTGCCCACACGACTGGCAGCACAACGCCGGCAGCACATGCGAGGATGAAGAAGGGCCTGAAACCAACGAGCCACAGGGGTTTGGCGGAAAAATTCATGGGCGATCAAAGCGGGAGAAAAGGGAGCAACCGGGTATCACGTCGGCCGGACACCAGCCCCCGCATGCTAGGCGAGCTTCCCCGAACGCCGCCTTGATCGGCGACAGCTCACGCCGCCGCCCCGCCTCAGCCGCGCCGCTTCGGCCCAGCGGCCAGACGCTCCAGGATCACCGGGCCAAGCCGCTGGGCGGCCAGGAAGCCCGCCGCAATGAAAACCTTGCGCGAGGCAAAATCGGTGCTGGAGATCCGCCCCACCTCGGGGCGAATCGCTATGTCGGCAGTGGCCACCTCGTTGGTGCGCAAGGACTGGCTCATGATCTCGAAGGAACGCTGAAGCAGCTCGAACAGGCCACCCTGTTGATCACCGCCGGGGTCAGCTCCGCCCACATCCACCGCCACCACCACATCCGCCCCCAACTGGCGGGCAGTTCGCACCGGAACCGGGCTGACCAGCCCGCCATCCAGATATTCCTGCCCCCCTTGGGCCGCCGGCACAAAAACCCCCGGAATGCTGCACGACGCCCGCACCGCAAACCCGGTGTCGCCGCTGCGCAATACGGCCAGATCACCCGAGGGATAGCGGGTGGCAACCGCCGCAAACGGGGTCGGGAAGCTCTCGATGCCACGGCCGCGCAAGGCCTGATTGACGAAGTTCTGGAGGCTCTGCCCCGTCACCATGCCCCGGGGCGCGTTACCTTGCACCACATCGATGATCTCGCTGTCACGCACCCGCAGGGCCAGTTCTTCCATCCGATCGCCCGAAAAGCCCGCCGCCCAGAACGCCCCCACCAGACTGCCGGCACTGCAACCGACCACCAGATCAGGCCGGATGCCATGGGCCTCCAGCCCCTTCACCACGCCGATATGGGCAAAGCCCCTGGCCGAGCCGCCGCCCAGCACCACCGCCAGGCGCGGCTTTCGCCCCAGTGGGCGTTCTGCAGGCGCGGCCGCAAGCGGCATGGCCAGGGCGGCAAGCCCTCCAAGAACCAGGGCTCTGCGCCTCAAAAAGCCGTGATCGTCCTTCATCGCGTCTTGTCCTTCGACTGAAAGAGTTTGTCGAGCTCCGCCTTGAGCTTGGTGAAAGCTTCCTCGAACAGGCCTGGAGGCTCACCCCGGGTCAGCATGTCCACCTTTTCTTCAAGGATGATGATCTCCACCCGCCGGTTGAGACGTCGCCCCGCTTCTGAATCGTTGGGCGCGATGGGCTTGGCATAACCGTAGCCCACGGCGGTGATGCGCGCTTCGGGCACCTGGCGCTCCACAAGCGCCTGGCGCACCGCGGCGGCACGGGCCACCGACAGCACGAGATTGGCGTTTTCGGCGCCGATGGAATCCGTATGCCCCTCCAGCGATACCGATTTGTTGGTTTTATCCTTGAGCAGCAGGGCCAAGCGATCCATGTAGGGCGCCGACAGCACGGGATCGAGGGAGGCTTTGCCGAAATCGAAGAGCATGTGCTCGGGCAACCACACAAGCACGCCGCGATCCGTCTGGCCGACCGCAAGCTTGACCGGGGGCTCCTTTGCCGGAGGGCTGGCGCAGGCCCCCAGGACAAGTACAGCGCCGACGCTACATAAAATGAAAAAAAAGCGCCCGATCAGTTGGGACATGAAGGCAATTCCAGTCGGATGACGAAGCCCGGCAAGGCTACCGCAAGCGTGCCGGCAGACTTTAAATTTTTGTTTAAGCCTGACCAATCAGGCAAGCCCCTAACCTGCACCCGGCAAGGCCGCCGGCGGGGGAAATCATGATTTTCTTGAGGCGGGCCTGGCCGACACACGGTATCTTCAGCGCGCCCGGGCCCCCGCCCATGCCAGAACAAGACTTCGGAGACAGGAAACATGCCGCCCCGCTTCACCCCACACCCCCTCGCCATCGCCCTTGCCGCCGCCCTCGGCGGCGCCACGGCAGCCCAGGCCGCTGACAATCCCAGCCTCACCCTCAACCCGGTGGTGGTCACCGGCAGCCGCGCCGAAGCCGCAAGCTTCGATCTGCCGGCGGCCATCGACGTGCTCGACCGGGAGCAGATCACCGCCGGCCAGCCCCGGGTGAATGCCTCCGAAGCTCTCATCGCCGTGCCCGGCGTGGTGGCCAACAACCGCCAGAACTACGCCCAGGACCTACAGATTTCCACCCGCGGTTTTGGTGCCCGCTCCGCCTTTGGCGTGCGTGGTGTCAAGCTGATCGCCGACGGCATCCCGGCGAGCATGCCCGACGGCCAGGGCCAGGCCGCCACCTTCAACCTGGACGTGGCCGAACGCATGGAAGTGCTGCGCGGCCCCTACTCCGCCGTCTATGGCAACCACTCGGGCGGTGTGATCCAGCTATTCACCCGCGAACCCGAAGACCGCCCCAGCGTGGAAGGTGGCTTCGCCGCCGGCAGTTACAGCACCACCAAGGCCGATCTGGGCGCCCAGGGCAAGGCTGGCGGGCTGGGCTACGTCTTCAATGCCTCACGCTTTGACACCAACGGCTACCGCGACCACTCCGCCGCCACCCGCGACCAGGCCTTCCTCAAGCTCACCGGCAAGCCCGACGATGTCAGCAAGCTGACCTTCACCGTCAACGGCCTGTGGCAGCACAACACCCAGGACCCGCTAGGCCTTTCCTGGAATGCCTACAAGAGCAATCCGCGCGGCGTCGATCAGGCTGCGCTGGACTACAACACCCGCAAGAGCATCGACCACCTCCAGGCCGGCGTCGCCTACGAGCGCCGTATCGGCCGCGATACCCTGCAACTGTCCGCCTACAGCGGCCAGCGCAGCGTGATCCAGTACCAATCCATCCCCCGCACCGTCCAGGCCAATGCCCGCCACTCCGGCGGCATCATTGACTTCGACCGCAGCTTCTACGGCGTCGGCGCCCGCTACATCGCCGTGGGCGATCTGGCGGGCGGCAGGCTCACAACCACCGTCGGTGTCGACCTGGACACCAGCACGGACGTGCGCAAGGGCTACGAAAACTTTGTCGGTACCACCCTGGGTGTGAAGGGTCGCCTGCGCCGCAACGAAACCGACAGCGTCGAAAGCCTCGACCCCTACGTGCAGACCGAATGGGCGCGGGGCGACTGGGCACTCACCGCCGGCGTGCGCCACAGCCGGGTCAAGTTCAAGGTGGACGACCAATACATCGTCGGCATCAATGGCGACGACAGCGGCCGCAAGGATTACAGCAAGACGACGCCGGTGCTGGGCGTGGTCTACAAGCTCAACCCGGCCGTCAACCTGTACGCCAGCGCCGGCCGCGGCTTCGAGACGCCAACCCTCAACGAGATGTTCTACTCGGGCAGCGGCGGCAGCTTCAACTTCGGCCTCAACCCCTCGAAGAGCGAGCACTACGAGATCGGCGCCAAGGCCTTTGTGGGCAACAGCAGCCGCCTGAACCTGGCCTTCTTCCAGATCCAGACCGAAGACGAACTGGTGGTGGACGCCGCCACCGGCGGGCGCACCAGCTACAAGAACGCCGGCAAGACCCTGCGCCAGGGTGTCGAAGCCTCCTTCGACACGGCCTGGCGGCGTGACCTGAGCAGCCGATTTGCCGTGTCGCACCTGCGCGCCATCTACGATGAAGACTTCCGCAGCGGCAACGCCAACACCCTGGTGTCCGCCGGCAAGCTGATGCCCGGCATCCCCCGCACCACCGTGTTCGGCGATCTGGCCTGGAAAGTCACCCCGTCCATCACCGGCACCGTGGAGGGTGTGTATCGCAGCAAGGTCTATGTGGAGGACACCAACAGCCAGCTGCCGGCGCCCTCCTACTTCATCGCCAACCTGCGCCTCACCGCCCAGCAGCAGGCTGGCGCCTGGCGCTTCACCGAGTTTGCCCGCCTGGACAACCTCTTCGACCGCAACTACGTGGGCTCGGTGGTGGTGGGCGACGCCAATGGCCGCTACTACGAGCCTGCCCCGGGCCGCAACTGGATGGCCGGGGTTAATGCCCGCTACACCTGGTAAGGCGGGCGTTTAGCGGGGTCGGATGCAGCCGACTCCACGCCAAAAAAATGGCCCCGTACATCCGGGGCCATTTTTCATGGGGAAGAGCGCTCAGGCATCAGCCGGCGTCCACCACCCGGGCGATCAAGGCCTTGATGGCTTCGGCATCCACATCCATCACTTCCACACGCTGGGGCAGCGCCTCGATATTCTCCAGTCCGGCCGGGCGTGCCGGCTTGCGTCCCAGGGCCTCGACGATGGTGTCTTCAAATTTGGCCGGCTGGGCGGTTTCCAGCACCAGCATCGGCACGGCTGGGTCACGCTGCTCCAGGGCCACCTTGAGGCCGTCGGCGGTATGGGTGTCGATCACCGTGGCGTAGTCCTTGTCGGCCCGGCGGATGGTGGCCAGACGATCGGCGTGCTTGCTGCTGCCGGAGGTGAAACCATACTGGCCGATGCCCGCGAATTCGGCGGAGCCGGACAGATCGAAGGCACCGCCCGCGTCCACCTTGCTCCACAGCTCGCGCACTTTTGCGCCGTCACGGCCCACCAGGTCGAACACAAAACGTTCGAAGTTGGAGGCCTTCGAGATGTCCATGGACGGGCTGGAAGTGGCGTGGGTCTCGGCGGTGTTGCGGGGGCGATACACGCCGGTACGGAAGAACTCGTCCAGCACGTCGTTCTCGTTGGTGGCGAGGATCAGGCGGCCCACGGGCAGGCCCATCTGGCGGGCAATGTGGCCGGCGCAGATGTTGCCGAAGTTGCCCGACGGCACCACGAAGTCCAGCTTCTCATCGTTGCTGCCGGTGCCGGCAAAGTAACCCTTGAAGTAGTACACCACCTGGGCGGCCACACGGCCCCAGTTGATGGAATTGACCGCACCGATCTTGTACTTGGCCTTGTAGGCGTGGTCGTTGGAGACCGCCTTCACCACA
>JAEUNV010000140.1 GCA_016790385.1 Zoogloea sp. | reverse complement strand
TGGTTCATCCTCATGCCTCTCAGATCCGAGCTTGGTGAATGGCGCCAGCGCTGGCCGGCCATTCGTTCGCGTGGCCGTGACCGGCTGTGGCTGGGTGCGGCGGCCGCCATCGTGGCCCTCGGGCTGTTACCCCTGGGCTTTCTGATCGAAAGTCAGGGCATGCTCAAACCCGAGCGCAGCCTGACGCTGTACAGCCCTGGTCACGCCCGCCTCACCGGCCCCCTGCCCGCCCATGGCACGCCGATCCAGGCCGGCGCCCCCCTGTTTGCCCTCGAAGCCCCCGAGCTTGAGGCCCGGGCGCAGCTTGCCTCGGCCCGCGCCGCAAGCCTCGCGCGCCAACTCGAGATGGCCGCCGTCACCCCAGAAAAGCACGCCGACCTGCCCCTGTTGCGCGAAGAGGCCCGCCGCGTTGCCGAGGAACAGGAGGGCATCGCCACCGAGCGCGCACGGCTTGCGCCCCTTGCGCCCTTTGACGGCGTCTGGCTGGACCCGCAGCCCGACCTCCAACCCGGCGACTGGGTGGGCAAGTCCACCCGCCTCGCCGTGCTGGCGGACCCGTCCCGTTGGCGGGTCGAGACCTATCTGGAAGAGCAGGACCTGGAGCGGGTTCAGGTAGGCAACGGCGGACACTTCTACCCCGAAGCCCCCGGCCAACCCGTGCTTGGCCTGCGCGTCAGCGCCGTCGAACGGGACGCCACCCACACCCTGGGCGACCCGGCCCTGGCCAGCCCCAACGGCGGCGCCATCCTGGTGCGGCAACACGACCAGCGGCTGATTCCGGAGCGGGCGGTGTTCCGGGTCACCCTGGACGTGGACGGGCCACCGCCGGCCAGCCTGTCGGTCCTGCGTGGTCAGGTGGTGGTGCGTGGCGAAGGCCAGTCGCTGCTCGGCCGCTACTTCAAGGCGGCCGTCGCCGTGCTGGTGCGGGAGTCGGGCTGGTAAGCCCCGGGCGGGTTATCCTCCCGGCCATGCTCCCCATCCTTCACCAGGACGACCACATGGTGGTCATCCACAAGCCCTCCGGGCTGCTCGTGCATCGCAGCGAGCTCGATCGCCACGAAACCCGCTTTGCCGTGCAACTGCTGCGCGACCAGCTGGGGCGCCATGTATACCCGGCCCATCGTCTCGACCGGGGCACCTCGGGCGTGCTGGTATTTGCCCTCGACAAGGACACCACCCGCGCCCTGGGCGGGCAGTTCGAGCGTCAGGAAGTGGACAAGACCTACCTTGCGGTGGTGCGCGGCCACCCACCCGAGCAGGGACGTATCGACCACCCCCTGACCCGCCGCCGCGACGACGCCGAGTGGGTTGGCAACCGCAGTTCAGACGACGCCCAGAGCGCCGTCACCGACTACCGCCGGCTCGCCACCTGCGAGCTTCCCCACACCGTCGATCGCTACCCGACCAGCCGCTACGCCCTGGTCGAGCTGAACCCGCTGACGGGCCGCCGCCACCAGATCCGCCGCCACCTCAAGCACATCGCCCACCCGATCATCGGCGACGCCACCTTCGGCAAGGGCCGCCACAACCGGCTGTTTCAGGAGCTCTTCGGCTGCCAGCGCATGTTGCTGGCGTGCACCCGGATGCGGCTGAGCCACCCCGTGGATGGCCGCCCCCTCGACCTTGTGGCCCCCGTGGACGGCGACTTCGCCCGGGTCGTGGACGCCCTGGGCTGGGGCCCGGCCCTCGGGCCGACTCTTTACACCCCTTAACGCCCGGGCAACAGGCCTTTACATCGCCCCTGCCTATACTCGGCTCCAACCCGCAACCCTGCCCCGGAGCACCCATGCCTGCCCACCGCCCCACCCTCGCCACCGATCTGGACACCCTCCTGCGCAGCACCGCCGACCGTCGCCGGATGCTCCACTGGCTCATGGCGAGTGCCGCCACGCCGCTGGCCGCCTGTGGTGGTGGTGCCGAGGTCAGCATCGGCGGCGTGGGCACGTCCACCGGCTCGAGTGAGGGCAGCAGCACGGTCTCCAGTTGCAGCATCATTCCCGAAGAGACGGCCGGCCCCTACCCCGGCGACGGTTCAAACTACAACAGCAACGGTATCGCCAACGCCCTCAGCCTGTCGGGCATTGTCCGCAGTGACATCCGCAACAGCGTGGCCGGGGCCAGCGGCACGGCCGCCGGCATTCCCCTCACGCTCACCCTGCAACTGGTCAACACCGCGGGAAGCTGCGCAAACCTCGCCGGCTACGCCATCTACCTGTGGCATTGCACCCGCGACGGCCTCTACTCCATGTACAGCACCGGGGTCACCGCTGAGAACTTTCTGCGCGGTGTGCAGCAGACCGACAGCAACGGCAAAGTCACCTTCCTGACCATCTTCCCCGGCTGCTACGCCGGCCGCATGCCCCACATGCACTTCGAGGTCTATCCCAGCCTGGCCAGCGCAACGGGCGCCGCCAACAAG
>JAEUNV010000101.1 GCA_016790385.1 Zoogloea sp. | reverse complement strand
GCCCTGATCGCCGACAAGGGCGACTTCCGCGACCTGTTCGCCTGCGCCGAATGCGCCCGCAACCTGGAAAACGCCGCCGACCTGCTGTTAAGCACGGCACTGCAACTGCGGGGCCATGTGCTGCGCACGGCGATGGGTGACTGAGCATGGATCTGGCCCGATATCTTTATGGGATCGGCCTGCCCGGGCCGCGTATCGAAGGCCCGGTGGAGACGATGGGTTTCAAGGCTTTCAACCTGGCCCGCATGGCAGCCATCGGCCTGCCGGTGCCCCAGGCCTTCGTGCTCGGCACCCCCTTCTGCCAGACCTTCGGCGACGACCCCGCCGCCTTCCGCCCGGCCCTGCGCAAGCTCCTGGAAAGCCAGATCGAACGCCTGGAGGCGGCCTGCGGGCTGGAGTTTGGCTCCGGCCGCAAGCCCTTGCTGGTGTCGGTGCGCTCGGGCGCGCCGGTGTCCATGCCCGGCATGATGGAGACCCTCCTCGACGTCGGGCTCACCGACGCCACCCTGCGCGGCCTCCTGCGCCTGACGGGCAACCCCCGGCTGGTGTGGGATTCCTACCGGCGCCTGATCCAGCAGTATGCCGAGGTGGTGCATCACACTCCCCCGGCGCCCTTTCGCGAGGCGATCGCCCTGGCCATGGCCGAGACAGGCGCCCGGCACCCCCAGGAGCTGGACTTCCACGCCCTCACCCGCCTCGCCCGCCGCAACCTGGAGATCTTCGAGAGCGCAAGCGGCAGCCCCTTTCCCCAGGACCCGCTGACGCAGCTCCAGCAGGCCGCGGAAGCCGTGTTCGACTCATGGATGAGCCCCCGGGCCATCGACTACCGGCGCATGCGCCGCATCGACGCCCGGATGGGCACGGCCGTGACGATCCAGCGCATGGTCTTTGGCAACGCCGGGGGCACCTCCGGCGCCGGGGTCGGTTTCAGCCGCGACCCGGCCAGCGGAGAGAACCGCCTGTACCTGGACTTCCGCTTCAACAGCCAGGGCGAGGACGTGGTCTCGGGCCAGCATTCCGCCCACGACAGCGAGCGCCTGGCCGCCACCCTGCCCCATGTGCGGGGCCGACTGGCGTCCCTCGCCGAAATCCTCGAAAGGGAGTTCGGCGACGTACAGGAGTTCGAATTCACCGTGCAGGACGGCGTGCTCTACCTGCTCCAGACCCGCAGCGCCAAGCGCACGCCGTGGGCCGCCCTGCGCATTGCGGTGGAACAGGTGAATGCCGGCATCTGGTCGCCTGCCCGTGCCCTGGACGCGCTCGCAGACGTGGACCTCGAAGGTGTGGAACAGCGCCAGATCAGCGACCCCCAGGGGCATGCCCTGCTGGGCAGCGCCATCCCGGCCGGCATCGGGGTTGCCGTGGGCGAGATCGTGTTCGACCCGGCCGATGCCTGCGCCCGGGCCGAGGCCGGGCAGGACTGCATCCTGGTGCGGGACGACACCAACACCGCCGATCTGCGCGGCATCGCCGCCGCGAGCGGCATCCTCACCGCCCGGGGTGGCCGCACCGCCCACGCGGCCGTGGTCGCCCGGCAACTGGGCAAGGCCTGCCTGGTGGGCTGCACCGCATTGCACATTGATGCGGAGCGGCGTTGCGCGACCATTGGCGAGCACCCCCTGCGTGAGGGCGACACCCTCACCCTGGACGGCACCACCGGCCACATCTATGCCGGCGCCGTACCGGTCATCACCCAGCGCCCCGACGCATGGCTGGCCGAGCTTGCCGGCTGGCGCCGAGAGGCCGCCACGGCGGGCTGATCGGCGCCCGCCAGACTCCGTCAGCTGATCGTCACCGCCGCCGTGCCGGCCGGAATGCGCGCCGTGACCGTGCGGGCGATCAGGCCCGAAGCCGGCGCAGCGCTGCCGACCAGGCGGTTGAGCGCCCGAAACTGGCACACCATCTCGGTCGGCGTAAGGGCGACCACGCCGTAACCCTGGATGTCGGTACTCGCCCAGCCAATCCAGGGATTGGCGGAGATACCGGCCAGCTGCCCCGCCAGCCCGAGGAGCTGGGTCGAGAAGGCCGGATCGGCCTTGAGCCCGTCGAGCACCGCGGTGGTCGTTGCATCCAGCGCCGACTCGGCAACGCCACCCGCCGCCAGGGCGGACCGCAGGCGGATGCGCAGCCCCTCGGCGAGGGCGTCCAGCGTCGGCGGGTTGCCGGCCATGGTGTAGTCGAAAAGGTTGAGCCGCAGGTTGAGGGTCCCGATGCCGGCCACCGGCACCGCCAGGGGGTAGTAGATCAGGGTGGCCAGGTCGGGGCTGACGGCCCCCACCGCGTCGGCGTAAAAAGTAAACAGGGACTCGGAGCTGATGCCCGCGGTTACCAGATCCACCATCACCGGCTGGGGGCTGGCCGCGTCGTAGTCATCCATCACCACTCCGGCGTCAAAGCAGTGCAGATCGCCGGTGAGCGCCACCACGTTGCGGATGTTGCCGCCCTTCAGGTGCGCCATCAGCGCCTTGCGCTCGGCGTTGAAGCCATCCCACTGGTCGCAGTTGAACAGGAAGCGGTCGAAGTAGGCCTTG
>JAEUNV010000076.1 GCA_016790385.1 Zoogloea sp. | reverse complement strand
CGGCCTGCCGTAAAGGTTGCGGGTCACACCGGGCTGCGTCTGGCCGTTGGGAAAGAAGATCATCGAGCCGGCATAGAAATAGCCGGACTGGCCCTCCCCATTGGCCTGCGAGATCAACGCGCTGCCCCCGGTGGTGACCGCCAGCGCCTTGTAATCGAAGGTGGCGCTCTGGGTCGTGTCTTTCACGTAGATGTTCTTGAACGCCTGCCCCCCCGCATCGCCCGAAAAGACGTATTCACCGACAAAACGATACCCCTGCTGCCCTTGCCCGTTGGCCTGGACGAGGAAGCTCTCGGGTGTGGCATCGCCGGTCGGGGCCTGGAGCGCATAGGTATAGCGCGCGCTGCTGCTGTCCTTGCCATAGATCGCCACGGTACTGCCGCCGATGATGAAATTTCCCACCAGGTGAAAGCCCCGCGCGCCCTGGGCGTTGGCCTGGCTCAGGAAAGCGGCGCTGCTGTTCTGGGCCGGAAGCAGCTCATAGCTGAATGGCGCCAGACCCTGAGCATCCTTCACGTAATACACGCTGTTGGTATTGCCGTCGGTCAGGAAGCCGCTGTGGGCATAGCCTCGCGCGCCCTGGGCATTGAGCTGGGCCTGAAGGTCGGCGACGCTCGAAGGCAGGTCAAGGGCCTCCCAGACGTAGGTCGTGGCCAGATCCTTGACATACAGGTTGATGTATTCCGAGGTGGAAACCACTAGCCCGGACAGATAGGAATAGCCGCTTGCCCCCCGTCCGTTGGCCTGCGTGAGCAAACCGGCGCGATCAGCACGATAGGTGTCGGCAAGGTAGATGGGTTTGATGATGGCGGCCGAGACGTCCTGGCATTGCAGGCTGACGTTGGTGACATTGCCCGTTGCCGTGCCGGAGGCGCGGGTCAGCGCGCAGAACTGGCCGGCAGGCTGGGTCCGGACGGTCACGGCGTAGGTGCCATTGGCCGACACCAGCCGGGAAAAGGTGAAGCCCCCGTTGGTGGTGATGGTGAGATCGTCCCTGCCATTGTTCTGCAACACCACACTCTTCCCGGCAGTCAGGCCGGTCAACTGCCCGCCGACACTGTAGCCGATGCCGGACACCGAGCCATCACCACCGCAGGCTGCGAGCAGGGGCAGCAGGCAGCTCCCCAGCGCCCATCGGGACCATCGTTGAACTTGAGTCATCATGAAAGCTCCTTGAAATTGAATCACTGCGCGCCGGACGCCGGCTTCAGAGGCCAGCCGCGCGTCGGCGGCGCAGACCGCCCATGCCCAGCACGGCAATGCCGACCAAGGCCATGCTCGCGGGCTCGGGGAGGTCGCGGACCGTCGGTGTGTAGTCGTAGCTCACACTGATCCATCCCGTGATTTCGGTGACGATATCCGCAGCAAGCTGGCCGTCACCGCGGGCCGAGGGCGAGCCGAAGGCTTGCGCATCGATGGTGAAGCGCCCGACCCCGAGCAGGTCCGCCAGCGCCCCCAGCGGCCCCATGGTGTTGGCGTTGGTCGCCGTGACGGGGCCGATCAGCGCGCCGGACACGCCGCCGTAGTCCACCACACCGTCGAAGGCGCCCACCGCTTCGCTGGCGGACGCGTAGGCCGCGATGCTCCTGGACACCGGCCCGTAAAAGACCAGGTTGGCCCCGGCCTGGGTCATCAGCGTGACCGGTCGGGCCTCAAGATTTTCCAGACGGAACTGGCTCGTCACGCTGCCACCGTAACTGAAGGTCACGGAATTCAAGACTCCGAGGCGGGTGTCAAAGCGATCCAGGGCGAAGCTGTGGTTCCAGCTGTTGGCCACCCCTGGAGAATACGAATCCGAAAAGGAAATGACATCCGCACGGGCCGCCCCTGAGAGCAGGGCCGTGAGAACGAGAACACGGGTGAAAGATTTCAAGATGTGACTCCGCGAAGAGATTTGATGGAAGGCGCCTGGAGCCTGTTGCCCACGGCATTTCCGGGGCAGTCTAATCAGCCGCCTGCAAGCCGCCATGCACTTTCAGGCAAGCGGAGCGGTGATGCCGCCGAATGCGGGGGATTTCTGCCAATGGCTGATCCGGGGGGATGAACTGCACGAACGGCCCGCCCCGGCGGAGGGATAATGCGGCCATGGCTACCATCAACGGGCTGCTGGCCCCCGCCACGGCGGCTTATCCCGAAGACATCGTCCGCGCGACGCTGCGCCTGAGCCTGGTCTATTGGACCAGCATGTTCGTCGCCGACAGCGTGCTGGGCTACTTCATCCACATCGACCCGATCGAGTCTGCACCGCTGAAGTTCGTGCTGTTCGGCGCGGGCGCGGTCATGACCTATGGCATGTCGCTGTTGCTGTTCCGCCTGCGGCGCCTGTCCTTCACCCGCAAGGCCCTGCTGTGCTTCCTGATGACCGCAGTCACCGCGCCGGTGTTCACGGCGGTCGATTTCTTCAACTACATGCTGTGCCAGTACCCCAAGCCCGTGAGTTTCGACCCGGTCTATTCGGGCTACATGCTGATCGAGGGGGCGTCGATGCTGTTCGGCTGGTCCTGCCTGTTCGTCGCCCTGCTTTATCACTTTGAGGTGCGCGAACGGGAACGCCGGCTGTCCGCGATCCGCGAGGAAGCGCTGACAACGCAGATGCGGGCGCTGCGCTACCAGGTCAATCCGCACTTCCTGTTCAACACGCTCAATTCCATCGCCGCACTGATCGAGGGCGGCGCGGCCAGCCGGGCCGAGCGCATGGTGCTGTCCCTGTCGAGCTTCATGCGCACCACCCTGTCCCTCGACCCCATGCACGATCTGCCCCTTGCGGACGAGCTGACGCTCCAGGAGGAATACCTGGCCATCGAACGGGAACGCTTCTCCGACCGCATGAGCTTTCGCATCGAGGTGCCCCGCGCCGTGCGTGGTGCCCTCGTCCCCAGCCTCATCCTCCAGCCCCTGATCGAGAATGCGATCAAGCACGGCGTGGGGGCCACCAGCGGACCGGTGGAGATCGTGCTGGCCGCCCGACGCGACGGCGAACGCCTGCATATCAGTCTGGAGAACGACATGCCGCCGGAGCGTGGCAGCAGGCAGACTCCGGTGGGCATGGGGATAGGCCTGCGCAACGTCGCCGAACGCCTGACGCTGCGGTTTCAGGGGGACGGCCGCCTCTCGTCGGGCCCCATTGCCGCCGGGCGCTACCGGGTCAGCATCGACCTGCCGTGGAGGCAAGCGTGCCCGGACTGACGGTGCTGATCGCCGACGACGAGCCCCTGGCCCGAAGCCGGCTGCTACGCCTGCTGGGCAAGCTGGAATGGGTCGGGCAGATCATCGAAGCGTCCGACGTGGGCGAAACCCGCCGCCAGATCGAGGAAGGGTGGCCGGACATCCTGCTCCTCGACATCCAGATGCCGGGGGGCAGCGGTTTCGATGTGATTGAAGGGCTGGGGCCGAAGGCGCCGGCGGTGGTCTTTGTGAC
>JAEUNV010000031.1 GCA_016790385.1 Zoogloea sp. | reverse complement strand
CTTCTCGCCGGGCCGCCCGGCGGGCCGCGCCACGATGGTCAGCCCCGGGGCATCGCAGGGCACCGCGCAGCACACGGCAAAGTCGGCATCCTCCGGGCCCATCTGGCGGCCGGGCATGACCAGGAATTCATGCATGTAGGGTGCGCCGGTGACGATGGCCTTGGTGCCGGAAAGGGTGATGCCCCTGGCGTCCCGGGCCACGATATGCAGGTAGCTGTCGGGGTTCGACTGCTGGTGGGGGCGCAGGCTGCGGTCACCCTTGGCGTCGGTCATGGCGATGCCGATGGACCGGTCGGCGTCCTGCACCGCATGCAGCCACGCATCGAAGCGGGCGCTGTACTCGCTGCCGGTGGCCGCATCCACCCGACGGGACGACTGGAACAAGGCGCCCAGCGCATCGTGGGCCAGGTAGCGCTGGGCGCAACCGGTTTCCTGGCACAGCAGGCGCACCGCTTCCAGCTTGTTGAGGAGATCGCCGCTGCTCATGTCGATTTGCAGCATGCGGTTCACCACCTTGCCCGAAGTGTGCTGCACCGCCGTCATCAGGGGGGCCAGCTCCTCGCGGAGGGCAAAATCGTAGGTCACCCCCAGGGCGCGGATGCCCGGCGCGAAGGCGGGCTCGTCGGGCACCGAATCGACCCGACGACCATCCAGATACACGACGGGCCGATAGGAACGAAGGGATTCACGATAGTCGTCGGCAGACATGAACATGGACGGCTCCAGCAAGAAACAATGAACCCATAATGTGAACATTGTTCTCTATTTCGTCAATAGGTTCACTTTCCGATACGGCATGGTAGATTTCCCCCATGACCAGCCCCCTCGCCGACCCTCGCACCCAGCGCCGCCAGGCCGTCTCCGACCTCAAACGGCAGATGATCCTCGATGCAGCCGAACGCATCTTTCAGCAGGAAGGGCTGGACGGAGCCCACATGCGCGCCATCGCCAGGGAAGCCGGCTATACGGTGAGCGCCCTCTACAAGTACTACGCCAGCAAGGAAGAGATCTACGCCGACCTGCTGGCCGCCTCCCTCGACCGCCTGCATGCCGCAGTGGAGGGCGTCACCCCCACCGACGCGGCGCCGGTCATCCGCCTGCGCCGCCGGGCCCGGGGCTTCTTCGACTTCTACCTGGCCCACCCCCGGGAGCTGGACCTGGGCTTCTACCTTTTCCGCGGCATGCAGCCCCTCGGCCTCAACCCGGAACTCGACGCCCGCCTGAACCAGCGGCTCGCCGACAGCCTCACCGGCATGCAGGCCGACCTGAAGGCCCTGGGCCTGCCCGAGGCCGATGCCTTGCGCGAGACCACCGCCCTCTTCGCCCACGCCACTGGCGTCCTGCTGCTGGTGCATACCGGGCGCATCCGCATGTTCGGCCAACAGGGGCCGGCCCTGTTCGAGGCCTACCTCGACAGTCTCGTCGCCAGGATCGACGCCCGCCCGGCCCGCCCCTGAAAAAACACGATTCAATATGAATATAATAAGATTAATATAATGACTATTGCATTAAACCCATGTGGTCATGCCAAGCCCCCCAGACACCGTCCGCCGGAAGCCCCCTGCCAATAGCCCTGACACCCCCAGGCCACGGGGAAACAGCCACGAGAGACGCGTCATCGCCCTGCTGGAAGCCCTGTTCACGCACCTGCCCGCCCCGGGCACAGACCGCGGCCCCGCCGCCGACCTGCTCCTCGACACTTATCTCGACGCCGCCTCGCCACGCAAGGCCGAGTATTTTCTGGCGGCCCTGCGGG
>JAEUNV010000019.1 GCA_016790385.1 Zoogloea sp. | reverse complement strand
GACTTCCGTGTAAAAAGTGATGGAACGGTCGAGGTCGCCGACGCGAAGCATGGTGTGAAGCAGACGCATGGGAGTTTCCTTGTTTCAAAGGGCGGGAAGCGCGGCGCTCGCCTTGCGGAGGGCCTGGCGTGCCGCCGCATGCTCGGGGTAAAGGGACGTCACCACAGACCAGAAACGCGGCGAGTGGTTCATCTCGACCAGATGGGCCACCTCATGGGCAACCACATAGTCGATCAGGGGAAGCGGCAGATGGATCAAGCGCCAATGCAGGCGGATGCCGCTCCGCAGACTGCAACTTCCCCAGCGGGTTCGTGCGCTGGACAGCGCGACCGCCGGCATCGGCCGCCCCAGGCGCAGGCAGAACTCCTCCACCCGATTACAGAACAAGGCCAGAGCCCGTTCTTGCAGGCCCCGCCGTAGCAACTGGCGGGCATCTCCACCCGCCCGCAAGGCAAGCTCAATGGTCGGCTCGGGGCCGGTTTCATGCCAGACGACCCGATTATTGCCTCGCCCCAGACGCACGCGCCACGCCCCGCCCAGAAGCGGCAGCGTGGCCCCATCTGTTGGTTCAAAACACGGAACGGTGGCGGACCGGGCGGCCAGCTTGTCTGCAATCCACCTCGCGTGGCTGTGGATGAACGACTCAACGTCCGGCAATCGGGCGCGAAGGGGCACACCGACAATCAAGCCGCGATGGTCAATACGCAGGCCGAGCGTCTTGCGCGCGCTCCGCCGCAGGATGTAAGAGACCCGCTGCCCCTCAAGGATGATGTCGCGGGCCTCTCCTGCCGTTACAGTCACACCGCGGCAGCGTCCTTGCTGCGCGACGCACGGTAATGATGGGGAAACAGCCGACGCATCTCACCCTCCACCCAGGCCTCGGCACGGGCATTGATCTCTTCGGCGGACAGACCGGTGGTATCGATCACCGGCCCGATGCTCACCACAACCTCTCCCGGCCGTTTGAAGAAGGCGTTGCGCGGCCAGAACTCGCCGGCATTGTGTGCCACCGGCACCACCGGAGTGGCCGTCTGTGCAGCCAGCCAAGAGGCACCGGCCTTGTAGCGCTTCTTGCTCCCCGGGGCCACGCGCGTGCCCTCGGGAAAGATCGTCACCCAAAAGCCATGGGCCAGACGATCCCGCCCCTGGGCTTCCACCTGGGTCAGCGCGTCCTTACCCGCCGCCCGGTCGATGGCGATCATCGGCATCTGGGAAATCCCCCACCCGAAGAAAGGCACCTTGTGGATCTCCTTCTTCATGACGAAGACCATGGGCGGGAAGATGTCCTGCAACATGATGGTTTCCCAGGCCGACATGTGCTTGGAGACGACGATGGCCGGGCCGGCCGGAATGTTCTCCCGACCAATCACCCGGTAGGGAATACCCAGCACATGCTTGATGACCCACGCCATGATGCGCGGCCATCCGCGGATCAGCTTGTGGCGGGTCTTGGGACCAAACGGAAAGCTGGCCATGCCGATCAGCGCATATAGGGGCGTGAACACGGCGAGGGCCAGCATGAAAAGCAGATTACGGATCAGAACCACGGTAACTCTCTCAGGCAGTCAGATGCGCGACCACGGCCGCCAGATCGGGAAAGATCTCGGTGCCTTCGGGGAGGTCCGGATCAACCGCCGTCTTGCTCCCCTTTCCTGTCTTCACCAGGTAGGGTTTGCACCCCACCGCCATGCCAGCCTGCAAGTCGCGCAGACTGTCTCCGACCACCGGCATGCCCTTCAAATCGACGTTGAAGCGTGCTGCGATTTCGAGAAACATGCCCGGCTTGGGCTTGCGGCAAGTGCACGTCGAGTCCGCCGCGTGGGGGCAGAAGAAGATGGCGTCCAGCCGCCCGCCAACCTGACCGAGGGCCTTGGTCATCTTTTCGTTGATGGCATTGAGGGTGTCCATGTCGAAAAGCCCGCGCCCGACCCCGGACTGGTTGGATGCCACCACCACCCGCCAGCCCGCCTCATTGAGCCGGGCAATGGCTTCCAGAGTGCCGGGGATGGGCTTCCATTCGTCCGGTGACTTGATGAACTGGTCGGAGTCGAAGTTGATGACGCCATCCCGGTCGAGCACGATGATCTTCATGGATTGCCCTCAGGCTGACAGACGGGAGATATCAGCCACCTGGTTCATGAGGCCGGCAAGCTGCTGGAGCAGTGCCAGGCGGTTCTGACGGATCAAGGCTTCCTCGGCCATCACCATCACCTCGTCGAAGAAGCGGTCCACCGCGGTACGGAGGCCGGCCAGCACCCGCAGGGCATCGGTGTAGGCCTCGTTCTGGAAGTGGGAGCGCGCCAGGGGTGCCACCTCAACGATGGCATGGAACAAGGCCTTCTCCGCATCCTCAACCAGCAGGGCCACGTCGGGCTCGCCGATCTGACCCTCCGCCTTTTTGAGGATGTTGACGATGCGCTTGTTGGCGGCCGCCAGCGCCGCCGCCTCGGGCAGCTGCTGGAAGGCCGCAACGGCCGCAAGCTTGGGCACCACCAGATCGATGCGGGTCGGCTTGAGGGCCAGCACGGCATCCACCGCGTCCTGGGCATGGCCCGCATCGCGCAGGGTATTGCGCAAACGCTCAAGCATGAAGTCGTAGAGCGGCGATCGGACCTCGGCCGTGAGCAGGTTGGGTGGGTAGGACTCGACGGAGATGCTGATCAGATCGCCCAGATCGAGGGGCAGCGGCGCCTCCATCAGGATGCGCAGTACCCCCAGGGCGGCACGACGCAGGCCAAACGGGTCCTTGTCGCCGGTGGGGATCTGACCGATCCCGAAGAAACCCACCAGGGCATCGAGCTTGTCCGCCACGGCGAGCGCCCGGCCGATGTTGCTGTCGGGCAGCGCATCGCCGGCAAAACGCGGGCGGTAGTGCTGCTCGATAGCCTCGGCAACGACCGGGGAGGCACCCTCGGCGAGGGCATAGTAGCGGCCCATGGTGCCTTGCAGTTCGGGGAACTCGCCCACCATGTCGGTGAGAAGGTCGGCCTTGGACAGCAGCGCTGCGCGGTTGGCCAGGTTTTCGTCTGCCCCCAGCAGGCCGGCGATACGACGGGCCACGCTGGAAAGGCGCTCAACCCGGTCCCCCAGGGAGCCCAGCTTGTTGTGATAGACCACGGCGCCGAGCTTGACCACGCGGGGCGTCAGGCCCGTCTTGATGTCCTGCTCGAAGAAGAAGCGCGCATCGGACAGGCGCGGACGCACCACACGCTGGTTGCCGGCAATAATGTTGGACGGGTCGGCCAGTTCCATGTTGGAGACGATGAGGAAGCGGCTGGTCAGCCTGCCATCGGCGTCAAACAGGGGGAAGTACTTCTGGTTGGCCCGCATGGTGAGGATCAGGCACTCCTGGGGCACGGCCAGAAACTCGGCCTCAAACTCGCCCACGTACACGGTGGGGTGCTCGACCAGGGCGGTCACCTCGTCAAGCAGGTCGGCGTAGTCACCCAGGGTGGCCCCCTGACGGCCCGCTTCGGTGACCAGCTGTTTCTCGATATTGGCGCGGCGCTCGGCGAAGTCGGGGATGACTTTGCCTTCGGCCAGCAGGGTCGGCTCATAGGCGTCGGCGGTGGCGATCTCGATCTCGCCACGGCTCATGAAACGGTGGCCTTTCGTGGTTCGGCCGGACTGGATGTCGAGCACCGAGCCCGGCACCACGTCGGCGCCGTGCAGCAGGGTGAGCTTATGGGCGGGACGCACGAAGGCTGCATCACCGTCACCCCAACGCATCACCTTCGGAATGGGCAGTTGTTTGAGGGCGTCCTGGACGATGCCGCCGAGCACGTCCGCCAGCTTCGCTCCGGCCACCGTGGAGGTATAGAACAAAGCCTCGGCCTTGCCGTCCGGGCGACGCTCGAAGCGGGCCACGGCAGCGAGGGGGATGCCCTTGGCCTCAAGCTTCTTGAGCAGCGCCGGGGTGGGCTGACCGTCGGCGGTCAGCGCCACGGACACCGGCATGATCTTCTCGGTCACATCCTTGGCGGCAGCCTCG
>JAEUNV010000001.1 GCA_016790385.1 Zoogloea sp. | reverse complement strand
ATTGGGAAAGGTGCTGCGATAGACACGTTCGATGCGTGATTCAAGGCCGGCCTGGATGTGGCCCTGCCACAGCACTTCACCAACGGTGGCAAGGAGCCAGACCAGCATGGCCGACGCGGCCAGCGCCAGGGGCATCCGCAGTTTTCCGAACCAGGCCGTTTGCTGACCCCGACCGGCGAACTCCCCGTGGAGCAGGTTGCTCGCAGCCTGCGTGTTGCCCTGCCACCACAGGTAAGGGGCGGCCGGGCGCAGGCTCAGGCCACTGTCGGTCTCCAGGGTGGTCAGGTCCGGGGCCGGGCCGCCGGGCGCCTGATGCAGGTCGAGCTGGGCGGGCGCGGTATTGGCCGCCCGCGCGCTGGCGGCTTGGGCGGAGAGCAGCGGGATGAGTACATCCCGGTCAAGCGCCAGGCCCGACGCAAGGCTGGTGCGCAGGACGGCCGAGCTGGCGGACAGGCTGAGGTGCCAGCCCGCCTCGTCGGCCGGGGCGGTCTGAAGTTCGGCCACCACCCGGCGGGGCTCCCGCCCGATGGCGGCAAACTGGCTGAGGATGGCGCGCAGACGCTCCCGGGATATGACCAGAACGCCGGCAATGTCCCGCTCGCCATCATCGGCCGGGCGACGGTGGGTGAGGGTCAGATGCTGGGTGTCAGGGTCTTTGAGCAGACGGTCTTCGAGGGCATAGCTGAGGAGGCGCGGCAGATCACGGCGGGCGCCGCGGGGCAGCAGCACTTCCAGCCACAGGCACTGGGCGCCGGTCAGAACGATCTCGCAGTCATCGGCGGCGGGCCAATGGCGGGGGGCGGACAGCCCTTCGGACAGGGGCCGGCCGTCCGGCCCGAGAAGAGCCCAGGGGCATTCGGGACGAGCGGGCCATTGTTCGTCGATGGCAAGGAGGAGACGGGTCATAGCAGTTTCTGCCAAACGATGGTGGACCACTTCTGGCCCGAGGGACGATACAGCAGCACGTCCATGCGCACCATGGCGACGCCGAAACGGGCGCGGCCGGTGGCGAGGAAGTGGTGGCTCTGGACATCCAGGCCGCTGGTGTCGGGATGTTCGAGCCCGCGGTTCTCCAGCCAGGCATCGACGCTGGCGATGCTGGTGAACCAAGCCCTGCCGCGCTCTACAACCATCAGGCGGGCAGTGTCGAGGGGAAGATCGGCGACGGCGGCGGCGAGGACTTCGGGTGGGGCTGTATTTACATTGATTCGGCTGTCGCTGCCGGGCAGGGCGGCGACGAAGGGTGTGAGACGGGCGACCAGTGAGGGGCTGAAGCCACGGATCTGGGCCAGCTCCGCCACGCTTGCCAAAGGGCCGTTCGCCGGGCGGCGAGGGGGCTGCTGGGCCGCGTACCATGACGATTCGGCGCCCCCCGGCAGGGTGGGGGAGTCGTCCCGGTCGAGCCAGTCGGCAAGGGCGTTGGCCAGATCCAAGGCGTCGGATTGCCCCACCCCCAGGTGATTCAACAGGCGCATGAAGCGGTCTCGCTCGCGCGGGTTGGGGCCATCGATCTGGACCAGCTTGTTGAGGTTGAAGCGGCCCGACAGATCCTGGAGCTCTCCGCTGACCTCGCCCTCTTCCACGGGGGTGGGCGGCACCTTGACCGCCCAGGCCTCACCCAGGTGGTCCACGTTACCCCGGTTGACATCCTCGGCCAGCACGTTACGCGCCCAGTCCACCGCGCCTCGGGCCAGCTGGCGGGCCTGGGCCTGGTCGTGACGTCCGATCACCTGATCCATGGCCACCCCCAGATCGCCCACGGCAGCGGCGGCAATGCCTGCGACAAGGGCCACCGTAAGCAGCGCGAGGATCACCGCGGCGCCTCTCTGGGGCCGGGCGTTCGCGCGGGGAAGGGTGGGTCGCCCGGCCATCAGCGTAAGGCGATCATGCGCGTGAGGGTGCCCACGTCGGCCAGATCGAGTTCAAGGATGATCGCATCGGGAAGCAGGCCGCGTCGGTCGGCGGGGGGCCAGGCGTCCATGCGCACATTGTCGAGCAGGAAGCGCCAGCGCATCGCCCGCACGCCATCCAGCAGCACGGCCGTGGCAGGCTCGCCCAGGGCATCGCGCCCGCTCCAGCGCAACCACTCAAGGCGGCCATCCACGAGACGGAAGCCGACCCGACGCACGCCCAGGGCGTCATCAAGGCGCAAAAACTGGAGTTCCGGCCCGCCGGCCGCGTGCCGACCCAAGAGCATCGCCGGAGTGGCGAGGGCCGCCTCGGGCGATTGCACGGGCGAGGATGCCGGCGATATAACCTGGAGCAGGTCGGTATCAATGCGTTGCATGCCGCGACCGATTGCGCGCCAGCGCTCAAAGCCGGCCTCGAGATGGGTGCGGCTGGTGGCCACTTCGGCAAGTCCACGGTATGACAGCACACCCAGTACGGCAAAGATGGCCAGGGCCACCATCAGCTCGATCAGGGTCAGGCCGCGCTGGGCCGGGATGGCGCGTTTCATCGCAATGGGCGCGCCAGGTAGCCGCTGAGGCGGGCAACGGCGTGGGTGTCGGATTCGGGGGCGAAGACGCTTACATCAACCCGACGGAACAGGGGATTGGCGGTGTTCCTGACCTCTTCGCGCCAGCGGTACTGGCGCCCGGCTTGATCAGCAGTGCCTTCGTTGCTGCCCGGGCCGGGCCAGGCGCTGGTGGCACGCAACTCGGCCAGCCGGTTCTCGGCCACCCAGTCGCCAACCAGCCGTTCGCGCAATTCGGCGGCGCTCTGGGCGGCAACCCCCATGGCGCGAAAGGCGGCGGTCAGGGCGATGGCGAGAATGGCGAGGGCCACCAGGGTTTCCAGCAGGGTGAAGCCGTGGGCGCGGCGGAGCGGCGGCCTCATGAGGCCGTCCGGCCGGGCATCTGCAACTGCACTTCGCCGGTGGCCTTGCCGGTCAGGCGCGCCTCACCCCCGGGGGTGGTGACGCGCAATTCGTATTCCGGTGCCTCGACACCAAATTGCAGGCGCGTTGCGCCGGTCTCGCTGCTTCCTCCCAGGCGCAGCCCGCCCCAGGCCAGCCCGGCGGGTAGGGCCTTTTCGGTGAATACCGGCGGGTCGTTGAGGGGCCGCCAGTTGTCGTCGGGATCGAGGGCGGAGAAGCGGTAGCCGTCGGAGAGCAGCTCCAGGGCAATCGGCCGGCCGCGCACCACGGCCCGGTCAGCCGTGGCTTCAAGAACCAGACGCAGGCGCTTGAGCGCCTGATCGGCATCACGTCCGCGCAGACTGTCCAGGCCGATGCTCAGGCTGGTGGCCATGACCCCCATGATCACCAGCACCACCATGACCTCGATCAGGGTGAAGCCGGCGCTGCCGGCCCGGCGGGCGGGTGCACGCATGGGGGAAGGGATCACTACAGGCTCCAGGAACCGATGTCGGCGTCAAAGCCCTCGCCGCCGGAGAGGCCGTCAGCGCCAAAGCTCATCACGTCCACCTCGCCCTTGAGCCCGGGCATGACGTACTGATAGGGCTTGCCCCAGGGGTCCATGGGCAGCTTGTCCAGGTAGGACTTCCAGTTTTCCGGCACCGGTGCGGTGGTCGGTTTGACCACCAAGGCTTGCAGACCCTGCTCGCCGCTGGGATAGCGGCGGTTGTCGAGCTTGTAAAGCTTGAGGGCCTGCATGATCGCCGAGATGTCCTGGCGCGCGGCGACCACCCGGGCCTCGTCCGGGCGGCTCATGACCTTGGGCACCACCAGCGCGGCCAGTACGCCGAGGATGACGAT
>JAEUNV010000682.1 GCA_016790385.1 Zoogloea sp. | reverse complement strand
CGCCGGATCGAATGCCGCCTGCCCGACGCCGCCCAGGTGCTGGACAACGGTAAAAAGGACGACGCAGGCTTCAAGCAGCTCGCCCGGCGCATCAAGGCGCGACTGCGCCATGTTCCGGAGAACTGGACCGGGCAACCGCAGGTGCAGCACGCCCTCGCCCGTCTTTATGCGGACTTCGTCGAGGAAGCCTATGACGATGCCCGTGCAGCCTGGCTGCGGGCCATCGGCGACGACTCGTCGAGGGGTTTCGTCCCCCTCGCCGCCATTGAGCAGCTTGCCAACCTGGAATGCCGTCAGGCCGAGCGCCTCAGCCTTCAGGATGGCCGCCAGGAAGAAGCCCTGACCCTCGTCGAGAGCGGCATTGCACGCCTTGGCTTCCTCATCGCCCTGTCGTCCGAGCCGCCCAAGGTCTCCGCGGCGGCAACGAGGGACAATCCGGAACGTTTCGCGCTCCTCGGCAGCAGCTACAAGCGCAAGGCCGTCATCCTTGCCCGCGGTGGCAAGCCTTGGAAAGAGGTGGCTGAAGCGCTGACCGCTGCCCGAAATGCCTACGCCCGCTGCGAGGGCCGTCCTGGTGCCGCTTCCGACTGGGACCCGTACAACACCATCAACCGCTTGCAGCTGGATGCGCTGCTCGGCACGGACACGAACTACGCCGAACTCTCCGACGCCTGCGAGCGTGCAGCCAACGCCAGATTCGAGCGCTCATTCAGCTTCTTCGACGCGGTGATGCCGGCCGATGCGAAGCTGGCCGGCTGGATACATTCGGGCGAAAAATCAGTCGAGGAACTGGACCGCCTGTATCGTGATGCGATCGCAGGCGTCAGTGCCACCAAGCGTGATGTGGACTCGGTCAAGGCGCACATCCGAATTCTGTCCGATCTACTGAATTGCCGATCCAAAGACGGCGATAAGGAGCGCGCCAAGACGCTCAAGAGCATCCTCAAGGAGCCACAAGACACGCCGAATCGACCCGAAGCATCAGCAATGGACGCGGCCACCCCCAATACGGAACCGCCCAAAACTGGTGCAGACAAAAAGGATGGTCAGTAACAGACGCACCATATTGGTTTCATAAGCCCCACTGTGGTGCTCGACTCAAGCGGAATCAAGCGGAAATGAAGACTCCTGCGCATGGCACATGGTTTGCTTGTGCTCTGCATCTAAGGAGTGTTCATGGCCGAAACGAAATCCACCTGTTGTTACTGCGGCGTCGGCTGCGGTGTTGTGATTGAACATGAAGCCGGGCGCATTACCAGCGTCAAGGGCGACCCGGATCATCCGGCCAATTTCGGCCGCCTGTGCACCAAGGGCGCCACGCTGCACCTGTCGAGCGCGCAGGAAACCCTGACTGCCCGCGCCCTGTATCCCGAGCTGCGCGCCACGCGCGATCAGACCCGGGAAAGGGTTAGCTGGGACACCGCTCTGGATACGGCGGCCGACCGCTTTGCCGCCATCATTGCCGAACATGGCCCCGGCGCCGTTGCCGTGTACGGTGCCGGCCAGCTCCTGACCGAGGACTACTACGTCTTCAACAAGCTCATGAAGGGCCTCATCGGGAGCAATAATCTCGATACCAACTCCCGCTTGTGCATGTCCAGTGCCGTGGCCGGCTACAAGCTGAGCCTGGGCGCCGATGCGCCGCCGTGTAGCTACGACGACATCGCGCTCACCCAGGCGCTCTTCATCACCGGCAGCAATACCGCCTTCGCCCACCCGATTGTCTTCCGGCGCGTGGAAGACGCCCGCAAGGCCAACCCGGACATGAAGCTGGTGGTCATCGACCCCCGCCGCACCGACACCGCCGAGGCAGCCGACCTGCACCTGCCGCTGCTGCCCGGCACCGATATTGCCCTGTACAACGCCATGCTCCACATCATGCTGTGGGAAGGCTTGGTGAATCGGGACTTCGTGGATGCCCATACCGAGGGTTTCGACGCGCTGAAGAAAATCGTTCGCGAATACACGCCGGCCATGGCCGCCACGATCTGCGGCCTCGACCGCAAGGCCATCGAACACGCGGCGCAGATCTTTGCCACTTCCCCGGCAACCATGTCCATGTACTGCCAGGGCTTGAACCAGTTCAGCTTCGGCACCCACAACAATTCGGCCCTCATCAACCTGCATCTGGCCACGGGCCAGATCGGCCGTCCTGGCGCCGGCCCATTCTCCCTCACGGGCCAGCCCAATGCCATGGGTGGTCGTGAGGTGGGCGGTCTGGCCAACCTGCTGTCGGCCCACCGGGACATGGCCAACCCCCAGCATCGTGCAGAAGTCGCGGCCCTGTGGGGCGTGGACAGCGTGCCGGACAAACCCGGAAAGAGCGCGGTCGAGCTGTTCGAAGGGCTCAAGTCGGGCGAGGTCAAGGCTGTATGGATCGCCTGTACCAACCCGGCCCAGTCGATGCCCGATCAGGCCATGATCCACGAGGCCCTTCAGCACGCCGAATTCGTGATTGTCCAGGAA
>JAEUNV010000680.1 GCA_016790385.1 Zoogloea sp. | reverse complement strand
CGAGGCCTTGCACACCCTGGGCTTCGACTGGCAGATCGCCCGGACGGAAGACATCAAGGGCTGGTTCGTCGTGCATGGCGCGGAAGCCCGCATGTGCTTTCGCCTGCCCGCCACGGGCGACAGCCAGCGCGGCGTCGAGGTGACCGAGCAGTCGGTGATCTCCGATCTGTGGTGCGGCGTCAGCGAAAGCCTGGCGGTGATCCGGCAGAAGCAGCCCGGCAAACTGATCAAGGTAAGAAGCATGCAGCTTGAAGGCAGCTCCCTGCACTTCACCGTGTCATGAGCATTGAACGCCCGTGAGGAAATCCGGGCGAGCGGTTCGGGTTCGCACCGGAAAGACGCTGCCGTAGAGGGGTACGGTGGGCATCGCAGGGGCACTGACCGGGCCGCGCAGCAGGTTCATTCACAAGCGTTGAGGAGAACGGATTTGACCGAGCAGATCACCAAGGTTTTCGAACACCAGGACTTCGCCATCTGGCATGTGCCCCAGGGAAATGGCTATGTCTATGAAGCCGCCGGTGTCGTGGTGGATGAGCACAGCTACGAAGACTGCCCCTTTGAAGCCACCTACGACGACGCACTCAACGCCGCCTGCGAACTCTACGATGTGGAGGTGGGCAGCCTCATCCAGCCCCTGCCGGTGGTCTATGCCAACACCTTGTTCAAGGTGTTCAGCACCCCGACGGGCACCTTCCTGTACCGCTTCTGTGACGAAGAATCCGAAGACGACCCCACCGATCAGAACGTCGCGGACCTTCCCGGCGAGCGCTACCCAAGCCGGGATGCCGCCGTGATCGCCGCCTTCGAAGAAGATCTGGCGCGACGCACGGGCTGACATCGGCCCCCGCACGAATGCAAGGAAGCCACCCTCGGGTGGCTTCCTTTTTTGGGTACTGGCAGGCCGGGCTTACTTCTGGAAGCCGGTGATCAATTGATCGGCAAATTGCTGCATGTCCGGGTAGGCCTGATGCAAACCCTTGATGCGGGTGATGGCCTGCTCGCGATTTTCGGTGCCGGTTTCCAGCTGGTTCAACAGGCTGTTGAGGTAGTTGCCCGACCCGGCCTTGATATCGGCGGAAAGCGGGTTGTAACTCAGCAGCACGAACTCGCGGATCTTGTCGGCCTTCGATTTCTCGGTCTTGCTGGTCGCGGCGTTGCTGCCGTCGGGCTCCAGAGAAACGAGGAACTGGTTGGGAGCGTACTCGTGCATCGCGCCCGTGGCGGCATCAGTGGTCGAGCCAAACAGCCCACCGAGCACAATGTTGCCGAAGAACCAACCGTTCAGGGTCGTACTCATGGTGGTGGAGAACTCCTTGTAGCCCTCCTTGCGGATCACCAGTGCCTGATTGCTCTTTCTTTCAAGCTGGAGGCTCAGGGGTGTCTGACCGATGGGGCGGCCATCAATAAGCACGGTGGCGCCGGCCGGGGACGACTGGAAAGACACCAATTGGGACTTGGAACTGACGATGGTGGCACAGCCCGTCGCCACCAACACGGAAACGGCCAGCAGGGCCCGGAACAACTTTCTGAACATCACGACTCCCTCTTTTTAATGACAAAAGAATATTTTGTCAGGAGTGCTGATTTGATATGCATATATAATTATTCCATATGCGTTCATGGCCTGTCTTTACTTGCGCGACCAGGACCGTGGCTGTCTTCCTCGCCGGGATCAGCTTCACCCTTGCCTGCCTGTCCGCCCCTCCCGAGGCCGCCTCCCCCGCAGCATCCGCCACCGCGTGGTTGAATCTGCTCCATTACCGCCCCCAGGGCGGCGGCCTTTACCGTAGCGACGTCTCCGATGCGCGCTTTTTCGTCTCCGCCACTGGCCGTGACGATCCCCAGGCCGAATTGCAGGCGAGCCTGGGCCGCCTGCATGGCGCCCTCCCGGATGCCCGGGAGTTTGCCTGTGCCTTTCCCGCGCGCACCCGCTGGCTGGAAGCCCGGTTTGGAATCACGTCGACGCCGGGGTCGCGGCGCTGCCCCGAACTGGCACGTTGGAAAGCCGAGATCGACGCCAGGGGCGTCACCCTTTTGTTCGCCTCGGCCTACATGGGCAGCCCCTCGTCCATGTTCGGCCACACCCTGCTCCGCTTCGACAGCGACCGCCCAGCCCTGCTCTCCTATGCGGTCAACTTCGCCGCAAGCGTGCCGGCCGAGGACCGTCTGAGTTATCCCTTCAAGGGTCTTACCGGCCGCTACACGGGCCAATTCTCGGTGCTGCCCTACTACCAGAAGCTGCGCGAATACCAACACCTGGAACAGCGCGCCATGTGGGAATACCGGCTGCCCCTGACGGTGGCACAAACCGAGATCCTGGTTGATCACATCTGGGAACTGAAGGAGATCAGGTTTCCGTATTACTTCCTCGACGAAAACTGCGGGAGCCGAATGCTGGACATCCTTGGTGTGATCGAGCCTTACAAACCAATCGCCCACTCCCCTGGTCGGGTCGTGGTGCCTCAGGATGTTTTCAAGATGATCGTGGCCCAGGGTGCGGAACGCGGAACCGTGCATCTGGTATCGCCCCGTGCCGAGCTGATCGCGGCAACCGACACCGGCATCACGGCGCCAAACGCAGGTCATGCCTCCAGCCGGACCGAGATCGGCGCAGGCCGCATCACCCGGGGCGGGCATCGAACCGACGCGCTCTTCTTTACCCTTGCCGGGGGCTACCACACTCCGCTTGATCCCCCCGATGGCTATCTGCCGAACGCCGGCATCGATTTCTTCAGACTGGGAATACGAGGGGCCAATGGATCGCTGCGCATCGAGTCCGCCGACGTGGTGGAGATCCAATCTCTGCAGAATCCGGCCAGCGAGGCGTGGTCGTCCGTCTGGCGTGCCGGACTGGGCCTGTCCCGCCGACATGTCCCGCATTCACTCGAGCATGATGTCCTCAGTCTGCAAAGCCATCTCGGCGCGGGCTACGGCCTGCGGGCAGGGCCGATGACGATCTTCGGGATGCTGGAACTGCGCGTGGCGGGCGCTCTGCAATCGACCGCCGTGGGGCTGGGGCCTCGTCTGGGTTTTGCTTACCCAGGCCCATCAGGGCTCACGCTCACGGGCGCAGCCGGCCGACAGCGCTTTGTCGATGGTGGGCGCTCTGTTGATTCGATGGAGATCGCCGCAGGGCGGCACCTGGATGCGGATCACACCGTTGTTGGAGAGCTTCTGCTGACCCGCGGAGACGGCATTCCCATGGTCCGGAGCCTGATGCTCGGGCTCCGGCGCTACTTTTAGCGTCTGCCTGCCGAAAGGCGACGACACATCGAACGAGACGTCCAGCCCCTCGGCCAGACGGATTCCCATGACACCACCGGGCCCCTCCCGCCCATCAACAAGGTGGAGCTTCGTCCGGGCGAACAGGATGCCCATCTTTACCTCCTGCCAGATGCAGCTCAATTGTTCAGGCTGCGCATCAACGTTCAGGGTGTCGGTGTTCTCCGCCCTGGAGGTGATGGTGTGCTTTCCAGGGATGAGCTCGCGATAAAGGTAGGGCTGGGCTGTGGTCTGTCCGAGGGGCGCCCCATCCACCTCCACGTCCATCTTCACGGCGCATCCGATCGACTCGTTTCGGCAGATTTACACCCTGGCCTTGTCCGGCGCCACGTTGAAATTGGGAAAGAGCCGAAAGCAATCACGTTTATGCACATTTCATCATCGCAAGCAGCTTTGCTCCATCCTTGAAAACTTAACGCGGGCAGGCCCCAACCGGACGCCGCAGGCCGCCCCGGCTTCATTCCAAGGAGCGAAGGCGTGTTTCGGCATCGCGGCAGATCTCTTCCAGAGTCGCATCGTCCAGCAGGCGGAGCCGAGCTTGGCCCCCCCTTCCGTGCGGCAGCCCCCCGTGAGCCGCTGGACGAGGTGCTTGGCGGTCTGGGCCTCGCGTCTGAAACGGGGCTGAAGCTTGCCCCAGCCGCCCACACCCTACGGGCAAGGAGTTGCAAGGAATACTTCAATGCCAGGCGGTTGAGGTAACAGACATGCCTGTAATATTTCCAAGCTGCATCCGGAAAGCCCCCACTCCCTCACTTTCTACCCTGTCCCATGAGCGCGCTTCGCACTTCCCTGCTGTTCTTCGCGGCCATTCTGCTGTGCAGCGCACCCGCCCGCGCCGACACGGCAAGTGGCAAGGCCATGTTCGGCCATTGGGGTGTCGAGACCCAGTATTTCGCCCCCGAAATCAAACCGGGGGACGACTTCTACCGCCACGTCAATAAAGGCTGGCTGGAGTCGGCCCGAATCCCCGCCGGCTTACCGATGAACAGCGCCTTCGTCGATCTCACGCTGCGCACCGAGCAGCAGATCCAGACCCTCATCGACGAGCTGCGCGCCAACCCGCCCGCCGCCGCCACCACCGAGCAACAGATCGCCGACCTCTACGCGAGCTACATGGACACGGACCGGCGTAACGCCCTTGGCGCGAGCCCGCTCCAGGCCACCGTGGCCGAAATCCTCAAGGTAAGCGACAAACGCGAGTTTGCCCGCCGCATGGGCGGCATCGGCTACACGTCCGTCGCCGACCTCTCCATCCAGCAGGACCCGAGCAACCCCGACCGCTACGTGCTGTTTGTCGGACAGGGCGGGCTGGGCTTGCCCGGGCGTGACTATTACCTGAAGACCGAGGCCCCCTACGACGGCTTCCGCAGCGCTTATCTGGACTACATCGCCGGGGTATTCCGCCGCGCCGGCATCGCCGACGGCGAGTCCAGGGCCAAGGCCATCCTGGCCTTCGAGACGCGCCTGGCCAAAGTGCACTGGACGCCGGAGCAGTCCCGCAACCCGCTCAAGACC
>JAEUNV010000662.1 GCA_016790385.1 Zoogloea sp. | reverse complement strand
GGGCAAGGCACGCATGGCCGTGCGCCTGACCAAGCGTTGGGCGCCGGGCACCGTCCTGCGCTGCCGCTTTCTCGACGGTTCGCCGAAGATGCAGAAGAAGGTCAAAGCCGTTGCCCTGCAGTGGGAAAAAACCGTCAACGTAAAGCTCAAGTTCGTCACCAGCGGCGCCGCCGAGATCCGGATCTCCTTCTACGCCGACGCAGGCTCGTGGTCGGCGGTTGGGCGTGACGCCCTCAACACCGCCTACTTCCCCCCTCACCAGCCCACCATGAACTACGGCTGGCTGCGCGACACCACCGACGATGCCGAGTATTCCCGCGTCGTGCTGCATGAATTCGGGCACGCCCTTGGCTGCATCCACGAACACCAATCGCCAAAATTCTCCCGGGTCTGGAACCGGGAAGCCGTGCTCAAATACTTTCAGGGCCCCCCGAACTTCTGGAGCCCCGACGACATCGACCGCAACGTGCTCCGCAAGTACCCCATGGACGGCACCTCCGCCACCGACTTCGACGATGCCTCCATCATGCTCTACGCTTTTGACGGACGCCTGTTCGCCGACGGCCTTGGCCCCACCAACACCAACGCGGCGCTCTCCACCAAGGACATCGTCAAGATGAAGGAGATGTACCCCAAGCCCGGCAAGTGAGCTGTGCCGGCAGCGCAGCCCCGCCACAGCGAGGCTGCGATTTCCCAATCACCGGGAGGCCCCATGAATAAACTGCTTCTGGCCGCGCTGCTCTCCACACTCCAGCTCGGCAGCGCACTGGCCTATGACGATGCCGCCATCTCCTCGCTGCTGAACGAAGCGAGCCGAAACCGCAATTTTCCGGCACCGGCCGCCGTCAGAGGTCCCAGAGCGCTCGCACCAGTCAATCCAGCACCCGTAGTCGAGAACAGCATCGACGCCATCAACAAAGCCTTCGAGCAGCTGTTGCAACAATGCGACGGGCGCACCGGGGTGCTGCGCAGCAAGCTCGAAAAGCAGACGATCCGGTCCGAGCGGATTTCAATCGCCGGCGGTCTGATCGGCGTCATCGGAGCCATCGCGACCTGCCCCCACTGTGCCGCACTGGCCAGCGGCCTGGCAGGACTGGCCAATCCGCTCCAGCAGACTTTCCGGGAGAACAGCGACACCCCCCAGGACACCCGCGAAGCGCTGAAGCAGCTCTCCGAGACGATCCGCAGCGACCTGGAAGCTTACCGGCGCCTGCCACAGCCGATCAGCGGCGAAAAGGACTACGAAGAGAAGCTGTTGAATCGTATCGACGCTCTGCGCATCGCCAATGCGTCGTGCCGCTACTACGACATGGCCGCACGCGCTGCGGACGAGAGTCTGCCCAAGACCGACGGAAAGACCCCCTGAGCGCCATCCGCAGTGCGTGAAGGCCGGGGTCGCCCCGGGGTAGCTGAAATAAAAAACCCGGGCGGGATATCCCCGACCGGGCTGATGAAGCGCTGCGGCTCAGTTCAGCGATCAGGCCTGTGTCTTGCGGCGCAGGACACCCAGACTGGCAAGGCCGAGGGCCGTCAGGGCCATGCTGGCGGGTTCCGGCACCTGCTGGCTGGCGCGGATTTCGATGGCATCGATGGCCAGCGCATTGTGGGTGCCGTCATGCAGGGACCGGCCGGCAACGCCATCGCGCAGCAGGATGGTGTCAAAGCCGCCACCTTCGAAACCGAGGTAGTGGAAGCTGGTGCCATGCGCCACGGAACCGGACAACACCAGCGCGCCGTCGTCCCAAAGTTCGAAGTAGGCAAGGGTGTGAGAATAATTACCGCTGCCGATCACGAAGCCCACATCGCCAAAGTCCAGGCCGCTGGAGAGGCTCAGCGAGGTGTAGCCGGAATCGCCACCATTGGGGTACCAGGCACGGTTGCCATCCCGACTACCCGGGTTGTAGGTCACCCAGATACCGTAGGGGGACGGGTTGATCTGCTGCACGCTGATGCCGCCTTCGGTATAGGCCCCGCTTCCGGTGTACATCGACCCGTCGTTGGGGATGCTCTCGAAGCTGTTGAACTGGGTACGTTCGGCGTTGTTGATGAAGTCGGTGGTATGCACCACGGGGGCGGCCTGAGCGGCACCGGCAGCAAGAACAGCACACAGGGTGAGGAGCGAATGGGCAAACAGTTTCATGAAGGTTCCCGGCAGCATTCGGCTTGGTTGCCGACGCGCGTCAATGTCAGTAAATGTAATGAAAGCCAACGCTGCGCATTGTAGGGAACACCACCGACACCTCTAAGCGGCCACCGAACGCGCAAGGGCATTGCGTCACGGGGCTTTGGTGACATGTTTATCGGTTGACCTCCGATCGTCGGGTGGCAACGAAAAGCGCCACGCCTCACCGTCCTTTTTCCCTTACCGCGTGTTACAGCTTCGTTCTTGAAGATGGTCCGTCGCGATGGGACTATCAGGGCTCCACCCTGAATAGAGAACAACAATCATGCGCCTCAAGCAGACCCTTGCAGCCCTGCTCATTGTCAGCACCACCCATGTGGGTTTCATCCAGACCGCCCAGGCCACGATGATCGGCACTGAAGAGGTCGCCCGGGCCCATCAGGGCACCTCCCGCTCCGCGGACGACGCCCGCGCCCAACTCAATGAAGCCTTCTCCCGCGCCGATGTACAGGCCCGCCTCGAAGCCCTGGGTGTGGACGCCAGCGATGCCCGCGAGCGCATCGCCGCGCTCACCGATGAAGACGCCGCCCGTCTGGCCGGCCAGATCGACAAGGCCCCCGCCGGCGGCATCATCGAGGTGATCCTGTTTGTGTTCCTGCTGTTGCTGCTGACCGACATCCTCGGCTTCACCAAGGTCTTCCCCTTCACCCGCTCCATCCGCTGACGCATGGCCGTTCAGCCCGGGCGGCGCAGGCTGATAGGAGCGGTGGGCGGCCTGGCCCTCATCGCCCTGTCCGGCTGCGCCACCCAGTCGACCCGGCTTCACGACACCCCGCCCGCGGGCCTGCCACGCCGGGTCGAACTCAGCGCCACCCCCTTCCACCCCCAGGAAGACTATCAATGTGGTCCGGCAGCGCTGGCCATGGCCCTCGGCGCAGCCGGCATCCCGGCCAGCCCTGAAGTGCTGGCCGGCCAGGTCTTCCTACCGGGCCGGCAGGGCTCACTGCAGATCGAGATGCTGGCCGGCGCACGCCGCAATGGCGCGCTGGCAGTGGAAATCCCCGGCACCCTCGAGGCCCTGATGCAGGAGACCGCCGCCGGCAACCCGGTGGTCGTACTCCTCAACCTGGGGCTGTCATGGGCGCCGTCGTGGCATTACGCGGTGGTGATCGGCTACGACCTGGACGAAGGCGCCTTTCTCCTCCGCTCAGGCCCCATGGCGCGGCAGGTGCTGCCCTTCTCCACCCTGGAGCACACCTGGGCCCGCTCGGAACACTGGGCGTTCGTGGCCTTGTCGCCGGATCGGCTACCCGCCAGCGCCGACGAGGCCCGCAGCACCCACGCCCTGGTCGCCTTTGAAAAGGCCGCTCCGCCCGCCCGGGCCGTGCTTGCCTACCGCAAGGCCCTGACCCGATGGCCCGACAGCCTCACCCTGTCCATGGGGCTGGGCAACAGCCTTTACAGGGCAGGCTCCCTGGCCGAGGCCGAGACAACCTTCCGCAAGGCCGCCCAGCAGCACAATGCCGCAGCGGCGTGGAACAACCTTGCCAACATCCTGCTGGAACAGAAACGCCCCGGAGAGGCCCGGGAAGCCGCTCTGCGGGCCATCGCGCTGGGCGGCCCGACCCGGGGCGCGGCCCAGGACACCCTGCAAAAGATCGACGCCAGCCAGCCGGCCCTGGAGAGCAAGCCAGACCGGCGTCCGAGGAAGCAGAGAAAGAAGTAGCGGCGGCGCTTACAGCAGCGGCGCCAGCCACTTCTCGGCTTCGGCCACGCTCAGGCCGCTGCGGGCGGCCCAGTTTTCCAGTTGATCGCGGCCGATCTTGCTGACCGCAAAGTAGTGGCTGTCCGGATGGGCCAGGTAGAAGCCGCTCACCGCCGCCGCCGGGGTCATGGCGAAGCTCTCGGTGAGGTGCATGTCGGCCCGGGCGGGGGCGTCGAGCAGCTTGAAGAGATCGCCCTTGACGGTGTGATCCGGGCAGGCCGGGTAGCCGGGGGCCGGACGGATGCCCTGATAGGCCTCCTTGATCAGCTCATCGCAGCTCAGGGTCTCGGCCGGGGTGTAGGCCCAGAACTCCTTGCGCACCCGGGCGTGCAGCCATTCCGCGGCAGCCTCGGCGAAGCGGTCGGCCAGGGCCTTGAGCATGATCGAATGGTAGTCGTCGTGGGTGCGCTCATAAGCAGCCAGCCGGCCCTCGATGCCCAGGCCGGCGGTGACGGCAAAGGCACCCACGTAGTCGGCCACACCGCTGTCTTTCCCGGCCACGAAGTCGGACAGGCAATAGTTGGGCTTACCCGCGGGGCGCTCATGCTGCTGGCGCAGTCCATGCCAGCTCATCAGCACCTGCTGGCGCGATTCATCGGCGTAGATCTCAATGTCATCACCCACGGCGTTGGCCGGGAACAGGCCGAACACCGCCCTGGCCTTGATCCAGGGGTTGGTGTCCTGCTCGGCGACCATGCGGGCCAGCATCACTTCGGCGTCGGACTTCAGCTCGCGGGCGGTTTCACCGACGATCTCGTCGTGGAGGATCTTCGGGTAGCTGCCGGCCAGATCCCAGGTCTGGAAGAAGGGGCCCCAATCGATGTAATCCACCAGCTCGGCCAGATCAATATCGAAGGCCTGGATGCCCAGCTGGGCGGGTACCGGCGGCACATAGGCCGGATCGGCGTTCCACTTGAAGGCGTTGGCGCGGGCTTCGGCCAGCTTCATCAGGGTCACACCCTTCTTCTGGGCATGCTGGGCGCGCAGCTTGGCGTAGTCGGCGGCCACCTCGGCGGCGTAGGCCTCACTCTGGCCTTCGGACAGCAGGCTGGTGACCACGCCGACAGCGCGGGACGCATCCGGCACGTAGATCACCGGCTTGTCGTAATGGGGTGCGATCTTGATGGCCGTGTGGGCGCGGCTGGTGGTGGCGCCGCC
>JAEUNV010000642.1 GCA_016790385.1 Zoogloea sp. | reverse complement strand
GGTGGCTGGTGTATGTGGGGTGGCGATTTACAAGCTGCTCAAGATGCATACCCTGCGCCCGCGCCCCTTCGAGGTGGTCACGGACGTAGTGTGTGCCGGCTGCCCCCTGGACAAGTTCAGTTTTCCCTCGGGGCACACCCTACATGCGGTGAGCTTCTCGCTGATCCTCGCCCATCACTTTCCGGCACTTGCCCTGCCTGTTTATGGCTTTGCCCTGCTGGTGGCGGTGTCTCGCCCGGTGCTTGGGCTGCATTACCCCAGCGACGTGCTGGCCGGTGCGGCCATCGGTGCCTGCCTCGCCCGGGGGGTCATCAGCCTGGTGTGAGCCCCGACGCGGGCGAATGTCGTCGTCCGCGCCCCGGAAGGTCCCGCGCTTTTATCCTTGCCCCCAAAGGTTCGGCCTTTGGGGGCCTTGTCTTTGCCGAGAAGTCCCCCGTTGCAGCCCATGCCCATCTTCCGTAGCGGTGCCGTGCTTATTGCCGGGCGATGACTGGGGCGGGCATGGGCGGCGGTGGCGTGTGGATGCGCCACGGGGAAAGGGTGTGAGGCACGCACCGTCCGCTTGCGGCGGCCGCCTGCGTCCGGTTTCAGGCGCGCAGGAAAAGGTCTTCGGGCAGGGGCAGGCAGGCGCGCAGGATGCGCGCGGGGGTGTGGCCCAGCCGCGCCCGGGCGACCAGGGGCTCCACCTCGGCGGTCCAGCCGGGCAGTTCGCCCTCCAGCAGGCGGCCGAGCTGGCCCAGGCGGCGCCCGGTATGGTTCAGGTAGAGGTTGAAGCGGCGCTGAACGCGCCGGTCCACCAGGCGGGCGGCGTGGTAAAGGCCGGCATGCAGGTGGCTGCTGCGCAGCCAGCTCTCTCCCCGCGTCAGGGTGGCAAGGGCCTGACCGACCTTCTCCGGGGGGCTGTGGAAGGCCCGCGCCATGAGCGGGATCAGGGTCTCGCGCTGCTTATCCATCAGATCCGCCGGACGGGAAAAGAGATGCCCGGCAACGTGACGGTCCATCGCCCATTCGACGGCCACATGGGTCGTGATGTCGGATTCGAACCACAGGTGCTCGTGGGCGGGCACAAAATGGTTATGGGCGATGATGTCAGCCATCAGGTGGCTCGCATAGCCGAGCACCGCGGCTTGCTCGGCGTCGCCGCGCGCGGCATCCATCAGGGCGTGCAACTGGGGCCAACGGTGGCTGCTCGTGAGGGCTTCGGCGCCTGCGCTGCGGGCGGTGAGGGCCACGTCGGGCAGACAGGCGCCTGCCATCACGAGCTGGGGGTGGCGTCGTGCCAGACGGCGCAGGGCCGGGTCGGCCAGGGGAATCGCCCACAGCAGCAACTGGGCAAAATACACATGAGTGTAGAGCCCCCAGGCAAACGCGTCGGCACTCGTCAGCAGCAGCGGCAGCAGCCACAGCAGGGGTGAGGGGAGTCGGCGGAGCGGGGCATGGGTGCGCATGGGCCGACTTTGCCCGGTGGCCATGACAGGGACGTGCCAGCAAGGTGTCAGGCGGGTGAAGCTGCGTGACGCATCACCTCCGCGAGTTCGCTACAGTGTTCAGGGCTGACGCCGATACAATGACACGTTGCCCCCGGTTGCCCA
>JAEUNV010000579.1 GCA_016790385.1 Zoogloea sp. | reverse complement strand
GGCGGCTGTATTGGGATAATCCGACTTCCATGCGGTTTGACCTGCACTTGGTGGCAGGGCGCGGCTTCAGCGCCGAAACGGTGCCGATAGCGCCCGGCATCAAGATGTGGGCTGACTTGAAGTATGGGCTTGTACTTGATATCACATTAGGCAAAGCCCTCCAGCGCTTCCGTTGGATAGAGCCGGGTGAGTTTGTGATGGGCTCGCCGGAGGGGGAGGTGGAGCGTCAAGATCGTGAAGGTCCGCAACATGTAGTGCGCGTGACGGAAGGCTTCTGGCTGGCGGAGACGGCATGCAGCCAGGGGGTGTGGGAATCGGTGATGGGGAGCAACCCGAGTTACTTCAAGGAAGACCCGCTGAACCCGGTGGAGCAGGTGAGCTGGGACGATGTGCAGGGTTTTCTGCGGGAAGTGGAGAAGCGTGTGCCGGGGGTGAAGGTGGCGCTTCCGACGGAGGCGGAGTGGGAGTACGCGTGTCGTGCGGGGAGCGAGACGGCGTTCAGTTGGGGGGATGGGATTGATCCGTCACGGGCGAACTATGACGGAACAGATAGCTACGCCGATGGCCCGACGGGGGAATACCGGGCAAAGACGGTACCGGTGAAATCCTTCGATCCGAATGCTTGGGGTCTGTACCAGATGCACGGGAATGTGGATGAGTGGTGTTCGGACGGAATGCGAGAGTACGACGGTGCGTCGCAAGTGGACCCGCGCGGCCCGGAGGGTGAGGCCCCGCGCGCCGTGCGCGGCGGGTCGTGGATCTACCTCCCGCACTGGCTGCGTGCTGCCTCCCGCGACCACTGGCTCCGTGGCGAGCGCAACCACGACCTGGGCTTCCGCTTCTCCCTGAGGTCCACAAGCAGCGCGGAGCGCTCGCCGGAGGCGACGGTGGCCCCGGAGGGGCCACAGGGGAAGAGCCCGGCCCCGGGACGGGGCCGGGGCGAGGGTGTGTCGGAGGGTTCGCCGGCCCGGCGTTCAGCCGGGCCGGCGACGAAATCTGCCAAACCGAAATCCGTTTCAAAAACCACCAAGCCTAGCGCCAGAAAGAAGTAAGCAATGCAACTCCGCTTCTTCGCCATCCCCGCCATCGACTCGGCGGCCGCCGAGGCCGAACTCAACGCCCTGCTCGCCGCCGGCCGCGTGGCGGGGGTGGAGCGCCAGTTCGTGGCGGCGGGGGCGGCGTCCTACTGGTCGGTTATCGTGACCTTGGTGGATGGGCCTGGCCCCTTGCCGGCCGGCCTCAAGGCGCGCAGCGAGCGTCGCACCGATTACCGCGAAGTGCTCTCCGAGCCCGACTTTGCCGTGTTTGCCCGGCTGCGCATCCTGCGCAAGCAGGTGGCCGGTGCCGAGGCTGTGCCGCCCTACGCGGTATTCAACAACGAGCACCTGGCGGCCATGGTGCGCCAGCGGGTCATGTCGGCCGAGGCCCTGGCGCGCATCGAGGGCGTGGGGCCGGCCCGGGTGGCGCGTTATGGGGCGCCGTTTCTGGCGCTGCTGGTGGCGGAATGGGGGGCGCCTCCGGCATGAAACGGCAGGCCGTCACCCTGGATGCGATTGCCGAGCGGCCCAACCTGGAGCTGGCCTGCTGGAAGGCGGCCAGGGGCCGGCAGGGCAGCCCGGCCGTGGCGCGCTTTCTGGCGGATCGAACGCAGCAGCTCGACGCGCTTGCCGCCGCCATTGTCGACGAGCGGGCGCCGGATGGCCGGGCCAGCCGTATCGTGATCCACGACCCCAAGCGCCGGGTGATCCACGCCGCCTGCTTTGCCGACCGGGTGCTGCACCACGCCATCTTCAACGTGGTGGAGGCGCGCTTTGAAACCATGCTGGTGGACAGCAGTTTTGCCTGCCGGCCCGGCAAGGGGGTGCATCGGGCGGTGCTGGCGGTGCAGCGCAGCCTGCGGCGCTGGCCGTGGTTTGTGCAGGTGGATGTGGATGGCTACTTTCCGTCGATCCGCCACGATCTGCTGATGGCGCTGCTGCGGCGGCGTTTCAAAGGGGCCGGCTTTCTGGCCTTGCTCCAGCGCATTGTCGATTGCGGCGCCACCGCCGGGGCGGGGCGGGGGCTGCCCATCGGCACCCTGGCCTCCCAGCATTTTGCCAACGCTTTTCTCGATGGGGCCGACCGCTTCATCCTCGATCAAGCGGGGGTGGGCGGCCATGTGCGCTACATGGACGATCTGTTGTGGGGCTGCGAGAGCCGCGCGGTGGCCGAGGCCAGCCTGGCGGGGCTCGAAGCCTTTCTGCGTGATACCTGCGGCCTGCGCCTCAAGCCCCGCCGGCGCATCGCCCGCAGCAGCGAAGGCGCCCGCTATTGCGGCTTTCGGGTGCGCCAGGCGGTGGTCCTGCCCGGGCCGCGCAAGATGGCCCGCTTTCGCGCCGCGGTGGCGCGCATCGAGGCGGCGCGCACGGCCGGGTGGGCCAGCGAGGCAGACTGCCAACGGGCCTGGGATGCAAGCCTCGCCACCCTCGCGGGTTGCGAAAGCGGGGGTTTTCGGCGCCGCGTGCTGGCGGGCTTTGGGTATAGTCTGGAGCCGGGATGCCCGTCGAATTGAGAAAAAGCCCCGCGCGCCGTGCGCGGCGGGTCGTGGAACGACCACCCGCACAGGCTGCGTGCTGCCTACCGCAACCACAGGCACCGTGGCGAGCGCAACGACAACCAGGGCTTCCGCTTCTCCCTGAGCTCGATGGCAGAGCCGGCCTGGATGGGCCGGCCGATCATGGACCAGACGGCGCATCCTGCCGGTGGTGTCAAGCCGCCGGCGAACCGCAAGGCGCCCGGGGTGTGGGTAGGGGTGGGCCGGATGGCGCCCCGAAAGCTCCCCGGGCCGCCGCCTCTTTGAAGTGTTGGATTTGCCCATGAACTCACCCCCGCCCCCCGTCGCTGACCTCACCTGGCCCCCCGAAGCCCAGCGCTGGCCGCCGGTGTTTCCGCCGGTGTGCGCGTGTGCCTGGGGGGATGATCGTTTCGGGCTGTGGATGGACGTGGCACTAGGCGGGCCGCTGCAGCGTTTTCGCTGGATAGAGCCGGGTGAGTTTGTGATGGGCTCGCCGGAGCGGGAGTTTGGGCGCAATGACAACGAAGGCCCGCAGCACGTAGTGCGCGTGACGGAAGGTTTCTGGCTGGCGGAGACGGCATGCAGCCAGGAGGTGTGGGAATCGGTGATGGGGAGCAACCCGAGTTACTTCAAGGAAGACCCGCAGAACCCGGTGGAGCAGGTGAGCTGGGACGATGTGCAGGGTTTTCTGCGGGAAGTGGAGAAGCGTGTGCCTGGGGTGAAGGCGGTGCTTCCGGCGGAGGCGGAGTGGGAGTATGCATGCCGTGCGGGGAGCGAGACGGCGTTTAGCTGGGGGGACGGGATCACTCCCTCGCAGGCGAACTATCGTGCGACGGAAAGCTACGCCGATGGTCCGACGGGGGAATACCGGAAAAAGACGGTACCGGTGAAATCCTTTGAGCCGAATGCTTGGGGTCTGTACCAGATGCACGGCAACGTATGGGAGTGGTGTTCGGACGGAATGCGAGAGTACGACGGTGCGTCGCAAGTGGACCCGCGCGGCCCGGAGGGTGAGGCCCCGCGCGCCGTGCGCGGCGGGTCGTGGCACGGCCCCCCGCGCGGGCTGCGTGCTGCCTACCGCCGCCGCGGGCCCCGTGGCGAGCGCTTCGACTTCCGGGGCTTCCGCTTCTCCCTGAGGTCCACAAGCGGCCCGGAGGGCAGCGCGGAGCTCCCGCCGGAGGCGGCGGGCCCGCGGGCCGCGTGTCCGGGGGGTTGGCCCCGGAGGGGCTCGTGGCCCGCCCCGGGACGGGGCGGGCCACGACGCGCTGTCGCTGCCGAGCTTCGTTTGGGTGTGTGTGACGTAGCCCCTACAAGCCCCGCGCCCACTCCGGCCGCAGGTGCGCCCCGCCTGGATCGTCAATAGCCTGTTTCACCTGTGCCAGCAGCCTGTCCTTGTCCGCCCCCAGGGTGCCCTTCAGTATCAGGAA
>JAEUNV010000574.1 GCA_016790385.1 Zoogloea sp. | reverse complement strand
CCCTGGGCGGCGCCGTGGTGGCCCTCACCACGTCCAGCGGCCTGCCCCTCAAGGGCGAGGGCGGCGGCCGCTTCAAGGGCGGTGACGAGCTCAATAATCCCGAGTCCTACCTGGACACCGACACCGAGATGCTCGCCTCGGGCAAAGCCGACGCCCTGGGGATCAGCCCGACGGTGATGTTCCGCAGCATGGTGCGCAACCTGGCGCTGGTGAACCTGAAGCAGGCCGAGGCCAATCTGAACGGCATCGAGAAACAGATGATGCCCGACTTCGGCATCGACCCCGCCGCCGGCGCCGCATTGCAGAAGGACACCGCCCGCCTGCGCGAGCTGACGGTTCAAGTGGCGGGCCTGGCCGTGGAGATCGGCGACGGCGAGGCGAGCGAAGAGCAGATAGACCGCCGCGACGCGCTGCTCTCGGAAATGGGCACCATCAACGAGCGCAGCCCGGCGGCCGCGCTGATGGTCAAGAACAGCCGCAAGCCGGACGACCAGGACCCGGTCGAAGACAGCCAGATCAAGGACACCCTGGCCGACAAACAGAGCGGCGATGCGGCCATGGCCGCCGTCAACGAGGCGCGCGACCGCAAGGCCAACATCGACAAGGTGCGCCTCGCCCTCTTCGACGACCCCGACTTCGTGCTCGGCCTCGACGTGCTCCACGACGCGGTGATGGCCCACTTCTCCGAGACGGACCGCCTGCGCATCAAGGCCGAGCTGGTCTTCAATACCATCGCCTCGGTGGCCGCCACCATCGGCCTGCTCGGGCTCGATCTGGCCCTGCTGGTGGCGGGCTTCTTCACCGGCGGCCTCACCTGGCCCGGCCTGATGCTGCATGGCGCCGGCACCGCCCTGGGGCTGGCCCAGGCCGGCCAGCAGATCAAGCACGCCAAGATGGTGTCGGCCATGTCCGAGCTGGACCTGGAAGGCGGCTTCCAGCTCGCCAGCACGGACCAGGCCAAGAGCGCGCGCAACTGGGCGCTGGTGGGCTCGGCCCTGAGCTTCCTGTCGGTGATCGGGCTGGCCCGCACCGGCGCCAAGCTCCTGGCCGCCACCGAACGCGAAGCCAACCTGGTGGGGCGCATCGCACGCCAAGCCGGCGTGACCGAAGATGTGATGGAAGGCGCCCTGCGCACCAACTGGCGCGGCATGCCCAACCCCGACAAGGGCGCCCTGCGCAGCCTGGTGCTGGCCAAGCTGCCCGAACCCCTGGCCAAGCGCTACGGCAACCTCGCCATCGAAGTGCTCAGCGAGGAGGACTGGGCCCGCCTGTACGGGCCGAAATCACCCTCCCACGCGGCCACCGAGTTCACCCGCAACGCTGCCGGCCAACTGGTGCCGACCCGCATCCTGTTCCGCCGCAATGGCAACATCTTCGCCCTCCATGAAGAAGCCATGCACATCGCCCAGGCGGCGGAAAGCCCCGAGATGGCCAAGCGCATCGAGGCGGTGTCGGGGCTTACCAAGGGCATGTGGGCCGGCAAGAGCCTCCCGGAAAAGCTGCAAGCCGTGCGCGGGGTGCTGGAGGTGGAGCTGGACGCCCAGGAGCGCATCCTGGCCCGCGCCCAGCAGGTGGGCGACACCGAGACCATGGACGACGCCTTTGCGCAGATGGAGAACCTCTCCATCAAGCTCGCCGAGCTGGACCAATCGGTGGCCAACCCGGCCTCACGCCTGCCGTCGTGGTTTGACGCCGCCGAAGTGCCGTCGATCTTCGCCAGCCCGCGCCTGCCGCGCAGCCGGGGCAGCTGGAGCGGCGCCCCGGGCAACTCCATCTGGCGATCCACCAACCCCAAGGTCAAGGCCATCGTCGGCAACAAGGGAGTGCGCTTCAGCAATGGCTACCCGGATTTCCGCGACTACTCCATCGGCCAGGTGAACATCGGCCAGACCGGCCATGCCGGCGACTTCGCCGAGGCCGACATGAAGTTTGCCGAAGGTATCGCCAACGGCACCCGCAAGCCGCCAGAAGGCTATGTGAAGGCCGACTTCATGCACAACGGGCAGCCGGTGGCCGCCGGCACCGAACGCTTCCGCCGTGCCGCAGGCTTCACATGGCATCATCACCAGGGCGGCAACCAGATGATGCTGGTGCCCACCAAACTCCACGCCAACGTGCCCCACACCGGCGGCGCCTCGGCCGCCCGGGCCGGCGGCCCCTGAAAGGACACAGCCCATGCCCGGCAACGCCGTCGTCGAAGCCACCCTCGCCCGTTTCGGCTTCTATCCCCTCGCCCCCAAGGCCCCGCGCCCCGCGCCCGACGCGCTGCGCCAACAAGCCGCCCGGGCCGGCATCACCCTGCCCGAGGCCTTCATTGCGTTTTCCAGCGAGCACGGTGCGGGCGCCTTCGAACAGCGGGTGGGCGTGGCCCTGCCTGCCGGCAGCCCCCTGGGGCCGGTTTTCATCGTGGACATCCTCTACGCCGCCGGCGCCCCCGAAGACTGGGACGCCCTGGCCCTGCGCGACGACACCTACGACGGCCGCCTTCCCTTGGCCGCCCTCCCCATCGCCACCGACCCGGGCGGCAACCTGCTGCTGCTGACGCCGGAGAGCGGCGCCATCTACGCCTGGGACCACGAACACCTGGAACTCGACGAGGCCGCCCTCGACGGCATGGTGGCCGACCTGGCCGCCGCCGGCGTGCCGGTGGACGAGCACGACATCGACCAGCTGGTGCTCATGTGGGAAGAACGCCACCCCGGACAGGTGGCCAACCCGACCGGGCATGGCAACCTGTACCGGGTGGCGGAATCGTATGAGGCGCTGTTGGGGGGGATGCGGGTGGCAATGCCCTGAAGCGCGGTCCATTCGAACTA
>JAEUNV010000535.1 GCA_016790385.1 Zoogloea sp. | reverse complement strand
CGAGGCTGCCGCCAAGGATGTGACCGAGAAGATCATGCCGGTGTCCGTGGCGCTGACCGCCGACGGTCAGCCCACCCCGGCGCTGCTCAAGAAGCTTGAGGCCAAGGGCATCCCCCTCGCTGCCGTGGCCCGCTTCGAGCGCCGCCCGGACGGCAAGGCCGAGGCCCTGTTCTACACCTCCACGGTGGCCGGGGCGAAGCTGGCCGATGTGCTCGGCGGCATCGTCCAGGACGCCCTCAAACAACTGCCCATTCCGAAGGTGATGCGCTGGGGTGACGGTGATGCCGCCTTCGTGCGTCCCGCCCACAAGCTCACCCTGCTGCACGGCGCCGACGTGGTGCCGGGTTCGGTGCTCGACATCCAATCCGGCCGTACCACGAAAGGCCACCGCTTCATGAGCCGCGGCGAGATCGAGATCGCCACCGCCGACGCCTACGAGCCGACCCTGCTGGCCGAAGGCAAGGTCATCCCCGACTTCGCCGAGCGTCGCGCCAATATCGAGAAGCAGCTCGTCACCGAAGCGGCCCGTCAGGGGGCTGCCCTGGGTGACTACGCCGACCTGCTTGACGAAGTGACCGCCCTGGTGGAGCACCCCACTGTGTATGTGGGTGCGTTCGAGGCCGAGTTCCTGGCCGTGCCCCAGGAGTGCCTGATCCTCACCATGCGGGCCAATCAGAAGTACTTCCCCCTGTTCGATGCCGACGGCAGGCTGACCAGCCGCTTCCTCATCGTCTCGAACATGGAACTGGCCGACCCGTCCAACATCATCGCCGGCAACCAGCGTGTGGTGCGCCCGCGCCTGTCCGATGCGCGCTTCTTCTTCGAGCAGGACATCAAGGCAGGCCTCACGCCCCGCGTAGAAAAGCTTGGCTCGGTGGTCTATCACAACAAGTTGGGCTCCCTGGGGGACCGGGTTGAGCGCCTGTCCAACGTGGCCCGTCGCATCGCCGGCCTGCTGGGTGCAGACGAAAACCTGGCCAACCGTGCCGCGCTGCTGTCCAAGGCCGACCTCCTGACCGACATGGTGGGCGAGTTCCCTGAGCTGCAAGGCACCATGGGCCGCTACTATGCCCTGGCCGAGGGGGCTCCCCCGGTGGTCGCCGAGGCCATCGAACAGCACTACCGCCCGCGTTTTGCCGGCGACGCCCTGCCCGACAGCAACATCGGCCGGGCGCTCGCCGTGGCCGACAAGCTCGATGCCCTGGTGGGTTTCTTCGGGATCGGTCAGATTCCCACGGGCGACAAGGACCCCTTTGGCCTGCGTCGTGCCGCCCTGGGGGTGCTGCGCATCCTGATGGAGGCGCCGCTGCCCCTCGATCTGGCCGATCTGATCGGCATCTCCGTCGAGTCCTACCCGCCCAAGGTGCTCACGGCCGAGGTCCGATCGCCGCTCTACGACTTCATGCTTGAGCGTTTGCGCAACACGCTGCGCGATGCGGGCCATGCCCAGGATGCGGTGGATGCCGTGCTGGCCCTCAAGCCGACACGTATCGATCTGGTGGTGCCCAAGCTTGAGGCCGTGGTTGCCTTCCAGCAGCTGCCCGAGGCGGCGGCGCTGGCGGCAGCCAACAAGCGCATCGTCAACATCCTCAAGAAGGCGGAGGGCCGGATTGGCGAGCCCGATGTGGCCCTGCTCGTCGAGGATGCAGAGAAGGCCTTGTTCCATGCCATCGTGGAGGTGGCGCCCCTGGCGCGCTCCCATTTCCAGAATGAGGCCTACACCGATGCCCTGCGGGTGCTGGCCGGCCTCCGTGCCGCGGTGGACCGCTTCTTCGACGAGGTGATGGTGATGGCCGAGGAACCCTTGATCCGTCAGAATCGCCTGGCATTGCTCCAGCAGCTTGCCGGCCTGATGAACCAGGTGGCCGACATCTCCCGTCTGTCAGCCTAAAGGCAATCCATGAAGATCATCGTGCTCGACCGGGATGGCGTCATCAACTTCGACTCCGACCAGTTCATCAAGTCTCCGGACGAATGGAAGCCCATCCCTGGCACCCTGGAAGCCATTGCCCGGCTCAATGAGGCGGGCTGGCGGGTGGTGGTGGCATCCAACCAGTCCGGAGTCGGGCGCGGGCTTTTCGACATGGATACCCTCAATGCCATCAACGAAAAGATGACCAAGGCCCTCGGCCAGGTTGGCGGGCGGCTGGACGCCATCTTCTTCTGCCCCCATGCGGCTGATTCGACGTGCACGTGCCGCAAGCCCAAGCCGGGCATGTTTCTGGAAATCGCTGAACGCTTCAACGTCGATTTGAAGGGCATGCCCGTGGTCGGGGACAGTCTCCGCGATCTACAGGCTGGCGTGGCGGTGGGGTGCAAACCCTATCTGGTGAAGACCGGCAAGGGGAGCAAGACGGCGATTGATCCGGACCTCCCCGAAGGCACCGAGATCTTTCCTGATCTGGCGGCCGTGGTCGCGCATCTGACTGCCTGAGAGAGTTACCGTGGTCCTGATCCGTAATCTGCTTTTCATGTTGGCCCTCGCCGTGTTCACGCCCCTGTATGCGCTGATCGGCATGGCCAGCTTTCCGTTTGGGCCCAAGACCCGCCACAAGCTGATCCGCGGATGGCCGCGCATCATGGCGTGGGTCATCAAGCATGTGCTGGGTATTCCCTACCGGGTGATCGGTCGGGAGAACATTCCAGCCGGTCCGGCCATCGTGGTCTCCAAGCACATGTCGGCCTGGGAAACCATCATGTTGCAGGACATCTTCCCGCCCATGGTCTTCGTCATGAAGAAGGAGATCCACAAGGTGCCCTTCTTCGGGTGGGGGATTTCCCAGATGCCGATGATCGCCATCGACCGGGCGGCCGGTAAGGACGCGCTGACTCAGGTGGAAGCCCAGGGGCGGGATCGTCTGGCCCACGGCTTTTGGGTGACGATCTTTCCTGAGGGAACGCGCGTGGCCCCGGGAAGCAAGAAGCGCTACAAGGCCGGTGCCTCCTGGTTGGCCGCACAGACGGCCACTCCGGTGGTGCCGGTGGCTCACAATGCCGGTGAGTTCTGGCCGCGAAACGCCTTCTTCAAGCGGCCGGGAGAGGTCGTGGTGAGCATCGGACCGGTGATCGATACCACCGGTCTGTCCGCCGAGGAGATCAATGCCCGTGCCGAGGCCTGGGTGGAGGGTGAAATGCGTCGGCTGTTTCCCCATCATTACCGTGCCTCGCGCAGCAAGGACGCCGCCGCGGCGTGACTGTAACGGCAGGAGAGGCCCGCGACATCATCCTTGCGGGGCGGCGGATCTCTTACATCCTGCGGCGGAGCGCGCGCAAGACGCTTGGTCTGCGTATTGACCATCGTGGGCTGATCGTGGGTGTGCCCCTTCGCGCCCGGTTGCCGGACGTGGAGTTGTTCATCCACAGCCATGCGCGGTGGATTTCAGACAAGCTGGCGGCCCGTTCCGCCACCGTTCCGTGTTTCGAACCAAAGGATGGGGCCACGCTGCCGCTTCTGGGCGGGGTGTGGCGCGTGCGTCTGGGGCGAGGCAACAATCGGGTCGTCTGGCATGAAGCCGGCCCCGAGCCGACCATCGAGCTTGCCTTGCGGGCGGGCGGAGATGCCCGCCAGTTGCTGCGGCGGGGCCTGCAGGAACGGGCCCTGGCCTTGTTCGGCAATCGGGTGGAGGAGTTCTGCCTGCGCCTGGGGCGGCCGGTGCCGGCGGTCGCGCTGTCCAGCGCACGAACCCGCTGGGGAAGTTGCAGCCTGCGGAGCGGCATCCGCCTGCATTGGCGCTTGATCCATCTGCCGCTTTCCCTGAT
>JAEUNV010000509.1 GCA_016790385.1 Zoogloea sp. | reverse complement strand
TCTGCTGCACGAAGCCGGTCTGCGTGCCATAGATGATGTTGGAGCGGTAGCCTCCGAACAGCAGCACCGCCACCAGGCCCACCGTCATGGCCAAGAGGGTGGTGAGAGAGCGGCGACGGTTGCGCAGCAGGTTGCGCAGGGCCAGGGATAGCGTGTTCATGCCCGACCCCCTTCGACGCCGGTGATGCGCCCATCGCGGATGAAGATGATCTCGTCGGCCGCGGCGTGCACCTGGGGGTCGTGGGACGAGAATACGAAGGACACGTCCTGCTCCCGCTGCATGCGGCGCATCAGGGCGATGATCTCGGCGCCGGTATGGCTGTCGAGATTGGCGGTGGGTTCGTCGGCGAGCACCAGCGGCGGTGCGGTGGCCAGGGCGCGGGCGATGGCCACGCGCTGGCGCTGGCCGCCGGACAGCTGTGCCGGCAGGTTGTGCTGGCGCTCCGACAGGCCCACCGCGTCCATAAGAGCCTCCACCCGCTTGCGCCGCTCGTCGGCCGCCACGCCGGCCAGCACCAGCGGATACTCCACGTTCTCCCGGGCGCTAAGTACCGGGATCAGGTTGAAGTTCTGGAAGATGAAGCCGATGTGGCGGGCGCGAAAGTCGGACAAGGCATCATCGGGCATGGACTGCACCTGTTGCCCCGCTACGGTGATCTCGCCCCGGTCGGGCATGTCGATGCAGCCGATGAGGTTGAGCAGGGTGGTCTTGCCGCTGCCCGAGGGGCCGGACAGCACCGTGAAGGCACCTTGGCGGATGTCGAGGGTGATGTCGCTGAGGGCCGGTACGTCCACCGACCCGAGACGGTAGGTCTTGCCGACCTGGCGCAAGCTGACCGGATGCATCGCGTTTCCCGAAAGATTCAACTCTGGCTGAGTGGAGCGCATGCTACGGGGCGGCGCCCGGGGGGTATTGTACGTTTCCGACATCCAAGGGGGCTGCCCTGGCGGGTGGCGCTCCTTATACTTGGCGCGTGTTCAGGATTGATCCCATCCCTTCCGGCGAGCTGGCGACGTCCCTGTCGGCCGCCCGTTCCGATCTGTGGCTACCGCGGGCCGCCCTGTCTTCCTGCGTGCGTGCCGTGATCAGCCGCGACACCCGCGGGGTGAGCCTGGACGAGCCGGCGCGCTACAACCATTTTCCGGCCTCGCCGGTGTGTTCCTTGCTGTGGTACTTCAGTGGCGAGGCGGAGGTGCTCGAAGCCCATCATCCCGCGGCGCCCGACAGCCCCTGCCGCCCGCTGCCGCATCGCATCAGCTTCTGCGGGCCTTTCAACCGCCCGGTGATCAGCCGCAACCCGGGGCCCATGCACGCCATGATGCTGTTGCTCCTGCCCGACGCCCTGGCCCAGCTCACGGGCATTGATCCTGGCGCCTTTCTCAACCGCATGGTGCCGGCGGAAGAGGTATTGGATGCGTCGTGGATGGCGATGTGCCGCGCGGTCGATGCGGCCCCCGATGATGAGGCCCGCCTGACCCTCATCGAGGCCTTCCTGCACCCCTTGTGGCAAGAGGCCAGGCCGGACGCCACCTCCCCGGTACGGGTGTTTTCCGACTGGTCGCAAAGCCTGGCGATGCGTGCCTCCACCTCGGGCTGGGGGCGCAGCCTGCGCCAGGTGGAGCGCCGCATCAAGCAATGGACCGGCCAGCCCCTGCGCGAACTGCGCGGCCTGGGCCGCTCGGAGCAGGCCTTCTTCGACGCGGTCCTGGCCGGCCGCTCGGGGGAAGTGAACTGGAGCGATGTGGCCAGCAGCAGCGGCTATGCCGACCAGTCACATTTGAGCCGGCAGACCCGCCGCATCACGGGCTTTCCACCGGCGGAGCTGCGCCGCCGCATCTTTGCCGACGAAAGCTTCTGGGCCTACCGCCTGTGGGGCTTCAGCGAAAGCCAGCTGCCCGACTGAGCGGGCACGGATACATCTACTACGCGGCTCGACTGCGCTACGAAGTGAGGGCAGCGGTCCGGATCGGCTCTTGCGGGTCCAATGGGTTCGACCCCGCGGGGATATGTGTTAAAACCCGTGGCTTCCGAGCGCCAACCCTGTTCTGATGCCCTTGCTCCTCCGTCTGAAGCATGCCCTTGCCGGTGTGCTGCGTGCCCTGCGCAGCCGGCTTGCGCCCTGGCTGTCCCGTCTGCGTCGTCCGACCCGGCGTGAACTGACGTTCGGCGTCGCCGCCGTGCCCGCCCTGCTGCTGCTCTACGGCGTGATCCTGATCCCCTTCACCCCGGGCATCAGCGACATCCGCAAGGCCAAGCTGGAGCAGCCGGCGCGGGTGCTGTCGGGCGATGGCAAGGAGCTGGCGGTGTTCAAGTGGGCCAACCGGGAATGGGTGGGGCTGGAGCGGATCTCGCCCCAGGTGACGGCCGCCCTGATCGCCACCGAGGATCACCGCTTTTATGAGCACCATGGCATCGACTTCTATCGCCTGGGCGGGGCGGCCCTGCGTACCTTCACCGGTGACAAGCAGGGCGGCTCGACCCTGACCCAACAGTTGGCGCGCAACCTCTTCCCCGACGAGATCGGCCGGGCGCCCACCCTGACCCGCAAGCTCAAGGAGGCCATCACCGCCTTCAAGATCGAGGCTGTGTACTCCAAGGACGAGATCCTCGAGACCTACCTCAACACCGTGCCCTTCCTTTACAACGCCTGGGGCATCGAGATGGCGGCGCGCACTTATTTCGACAAGCCGGCGCGCAGCCTGGACGTGCTGGAGGCGGCCACCCTGGTGGGCATGCTCAAGGGCAACAGCTACTACAACCCGGTGCTCAACCCCGAGCGGGCGGTGGCCCGGCGCAACACGGTGCTGGCCCAGATGGTCAAGCGCGGCAGGCTCGACGCGGCGCGCCTGCCGGCCCTGGAGAAAAAGCCCCTGCGCATCGACTTCGAGCGCCAGCTGGAAGCCCCCGGCCCGGCGCCCCACTTTGCCCAGCAGATCCGCAAGGCGTTGATTGCCTGGGCCGACAGCCACGACTACAACATCTACGCCGACGGGCTGGTGGTGCGCACCACCCTGGACAGCCGCCTTCAGGCCCAGGCCACCCAGGCAGTGCAGCGCCGGGGCCGTCAGCTCCAGGCCCTCGCCGACCAGGCCTGGGCCGGGCGCAAGGGCTGGACCGGCAGCCCCGAGCTGGTGGAGGTCTTTGTCCGGGAGTCGAAGGCCTATCGTGCCGCCGTGGCCAAGGGCGAGGCCGCCGATGCGGCCCTGGCCCGCCTGCTCGCCGACCGGGCTTTCATCGACGCCCTGCGCCAGGACAAGACCCGGCTCCAGGCGGGATTCCTGGCCGTCGACCCACGCAACGGACAGGTGCGTGCCTGGGTGGGCAGCCGGGATTTCCAGCTCGACCCCTTCGACCACGTGGCCCAGGCCCGCCGCCAGCCGGGCTCCACCTTCAAGCCCTTTGTCTATGGCGCGGCCTTCGACAAGGGCATGAAGCCCACCGACACCCTGGTGGACCAGGAGGTGGAGATCCCCCTGCCCAATGACGAGGTGTGGCGCCCCACCGATGACGGCCCGCCCAGCGGCAAACCGGTGAGCCTGCGCGATGGACTG
>JAEUNV010000495.1 GCA_016790385.1 Zoogloea sp. | reverse complement strand
AGCAGCAGGTTGGGCGTGTTCCAGATCAGCAGGGCCAGGGCGAGGCGGGATTTCTCGCCACCCGAGAAGGGCGCGCAGGGCGTGGTGGCCATGTCCCCGTGAAAATCGAAGCCACCCAGGTAATTGCGCAGATCCTGCTCGCGGGTCTGCGGGTCGAGGCGGAGCATGTGCTGGAGGGCGGATTCGTCGGGGCGCAGGCTCTCAAGAGCGTGCTGGGCAAAGTAGCCGATCGCCAGCCCCTTGCCCTCCCGGCGCACGCCGGCGGTGGGCTTGAGCCCCCCCGAAAGCAGCTTGATCAGCGTGGACTTGCCGGCCCCGTTGCGTCCCAGCAGGCCGACCCGTTCGCCCGGGCGAAGGGTCAGCCGCATGTCCGACAGGATGGGCCTGTCGGCATAGCCCGCTGCGGCATCCTCGATCTGTAGCAGCGGGTCGGGGGCCTGGCCGCAGGGCCGGAAGCTGAAGGTGAAGGGCGTGTCGATATGGGCCGCCGCGATCAGCTCCATGCGTTCCAGGGCCTTGATACGGCTCTGGGCCTGGCGGGCCTTGGTGGCCTTGGCGCGAAAGCGATCCACATACTTCTGCAAGTGGGCGCGCTCGCGCTGCTGTTTCTCGAACATCGCCTGCTGCTGCGACAGGCGCTCGGCGCGCTGGCGCTCGAAATCGGAATAAGCGCCGGCGTACAGGGTCAGGCGCTGGCCCTCGATATGGGCGATCTGGTTGACCACCGCGTCCAGGAAGTCCCGGTCGTGGGAGATCAAGACCAGGGTGCCCCGGTAGTCGGTGAGCCACTGTTCCAGCCAGATCACCGCATCCAGATCGAGGTGGTTGGTGGGCTCGTCCAGGAGCAGCAGGTCGGAGCGGCACATCAGCGCCTGGGCCAGGTTGAGGCGCATGCGCCAGCCCCCCGAAAAATCCGCCACCGGGCGCTCCAGGTCGGCGGCGGAGAAACCCAGCCCGTCCAGCAGGGCGGCGGCCCGGGCGCGGGCCGCGTAGCCGCCGATCTCTTGCAGGCGGCCGTGGAGGTGACCGATCTCCACACCGTCGTGGGCCGCCTCCGCAGCTTCAAGGGCGGTTTCGATGCGGCGCAGTTCGGTGTCGCCGTCGAGCACGTAGTCGATGGCAGGTTGGGCCAGGGCCGGGGTCTCCTGGGCCACATGGGCGATGGTCCAGGAAGCCGGCATCTCCAGGTCGCCGGAGTCCTGGTGGAGCTCGCCGCGCAACAGGCCGAACAGGCTGGACTTGCCGCAGCCGTTGGCGCCGGTCAGGCCGACTTTCCAGCCGGGGTGGATCTGAAGGCTTGCGCCTTCGATGAGGGTCTTGACGCCCCGGGCGAGGCGAAGGGAACGAAACTGGATCACGGCAGCAGGGCGGGGAGGAAACCGGGCGGTAAATCCGGTATTGTAAGCGGTCCAAAAGCCTTCAGCCCTGCCCAGTCCCATGCGTCTGCATCGCCTACCCCTTGCCGCCAGCCTGTGTTCCCTGCTTTTCGCCACCCTTGCCGCCGGCCCCGTGGGGGCCGAGGACGCCCCGCTGCCGTCCGATCCCGCCACCGAGCTGGCGCGCGCCGAAAAGCTCAAGAGCGAAGCCGCCGGCCTCCGCGGCGCGGCGGAAGAGCGCTTCCGGGATGAGGAAATCGCCTGTTACCAGCGCTTCCTGGTCAATCGCTGCATCGAGCAGGCCCGGGCGCGCCGGGTGGCGGACGTGCGCAAGGCGCGGGAGATGGACAACGAGGCCGGGCGCATCGAGCTGGCCGAAAAGAATCGGCGCTTCAACGAGCGTCAGGCTGAGGAAGCCCGGGAGGCGCCCACCAAGGCCGTCGAGCGGGCCGAGCAGGAAGCCCGCAACCGGGCCGAGAGTGAAGCCCGCCTGCGCCAGTTTTCCGAGAAGGATGCCGCGCGGGTCAAACGTGAGCAGGACGGTCAGAGTCAGGCCTTGCAGGCCGCCGCCGACCGCAATCGCAAGGACGCCGCCGATGCCCGCCGCCGCGCCGCCGAAGCCCGGGCCGCGACAGACCGCGCCGACAAGGCTGCCAGCGACAGGGCCGACTACGAAGCGCGCGCACGCAAGGCTGCCGAAAAGAAAGCCGAGAAGGCCCGCAAGGCAGCCTCGGGCAGCAAGTCATCGGGCGCCGACGCCACACCGCTGCTCGGCAAATAGGCGTTCAGGGCGCCGCCACGCCGCCCTTCTTCACCCACTCCAGCGCGTCCTCCAGCCGGTCGTTGCCCCAGAACAGCTCCCCGTCCGGGGTCACGAAGCTGGGGGCGCCGAACAGGCCGATCTCGCTGGCGCGTTCGGTCTGTAGGCGCAGGGCCTGCTTGTTTTCGGGGCTTTCGGCCCGCGCCAGGATCGTATCCACCGGCAGTTCGAGGGATGCCAGGATGGCGCTGATCACCTGGACCTCGGCGATTTCCCGGTCTTCGGCGAAGTTGGCGCGCATCACGGCGCGGCAGAAGGCCGGCATCCACGCTTCATCCGCCCCCGCCAGGGCCACCCGTGCGGCAAGCAGGCCGTTGCGCGGGAAGTGTGAGGGCAGCTTCAGGGGCAGGCCGTAGCGGCTGGCCAGCCGGGCCAGGTCGCGCCACATATAGCGCCCCTTGGGCGGGTAGATGTTGAAGGGGGAGTCGTTCCAGCCCAGGGACAGGAACACCGGCCCGAGCAGGAAGGGGCGCCACTGAAGCGTCACCCCCGCCGCCCGGGCCAGGGGCTCGATGCGCATCACGCTGAGGTAAGAGTAGGAGCTGGCGAACTCGAACCAGAATTCCAGTGTCTGTTTACTCATGGGGGCTCCGCGGCAGGCCAGGATTTCAGTCTAGCACTCGCCCATCGAACCGCCGGCCAGTCGCCGTGCCGCGCTGTGCCAGCGGGGGGCGATCAGCCCGGCCAGCCGGGCGCCAAGGCTGAGCCGGACAGGGTGGGCGGCTTCAGCGGGAAAGATCTTCAGCACCGCGCCGTGGTGGGCCGTCATCACCACGGTTCCCGGCCCGTCGATGCGGAAACTGTCACCGGCATGCATGATGAGATCCCGCGGGTCGCCATAGCGGGTGAGCCACACACAGCCGGAGACACAGGCCACGAGGGTGCCGACGCCCTCCGGCAGCACGGTCGAGGCGTGCCCTTCAAGATGCACCTGGCGGGGAGTTGAATGCTCGCTCATGATCTTCTCCTGGCCCGCTCAAGATGCGCGATACGCATTACGATGGCGGGTATGGCTCCAGTATTGGCCTGTTAAATGGCCTCCGCAAACGGATATTCGGTATGAAACGGATGCGTTTTTCTCATGGATGATCCGCTCCTTCGCCTGCCCCCCCTGGACCCCTTGCGGGGCTTTGTCGCGGCGGCCGGCAGCCTCAGCTTCACCCGCGCGGCCACCCAGCTATGCCTGACCCAGTCGGCCGTCAGCCGCCAGATCCAGAGCCTGGAAGAAGCCCTTGGCGTCAGCCTCTTCGTGCGCGGCACGCGCGCCCTGTCGCTCACCCCCGAAGGTGAGCGTCTGTACCGGCTGGCCAGCGTGTGGCTGCGTGACTATGGCGATCTGGCGGCGAGCCTGCGGGCCGATCAGGTGCGTCCGCCGGTCACCATCACCGCCAGCCTGGGTATCACCGCCCTGTGGTTGCTGCCCCATCTGCGGGAGTTCCAGGCGCGCCACCCGGAGATCGATGTGCGCCTCGCAAGCTGCAACCGGGTCGTGGACCTGCGTCGGGAGGGGGTGGACCTGGCCTTGCGCCATTGTCTCGACGGGGATGCGCCGCCGGGCAGCGTGCGTTTGTTTGGCGAAACCGTCTTTCCGGTGGCGAGCCCCGCCCTGGGGCTGAATGAACTGACCCGGGAGAACCTGCCCACGGTGGCGTTGATGAACTACGACGACCCGAATTTTCCATGGCTGGGCTGGGCCGACTGGCTGGCTACCTGCGGGCTGGAAGGGGTGCGTCCGCGGGCGGTGCTGCATTTCAACCACTACGACCAACTCATCCAGGCCGCCGCGGCCGGCCAGGGCGTGGCCATCGGGCGGGCCGAACTGCTCTCCGATCTCATCGCCGCAGGGCGGCTCCAGCCCATCGGTGCAAACCGGCGCACACTGGCCGAGCGGGGTTACTGGCTGATCGGCGCCAACGACACGCCCCGGGCGGATGTGGCCTGCTTCATGAGCTGGGTGTGCGAGGCGGCCGCCGTCACCCGCCGAGCCGCGGAGAGCCTCATCGGCCCAAGCTCAGGGGGACGCTAGGGCCGCGGGGCGGGCAGCAGCTCTGCCGCCCGCAGCAGGGAGGCAAACAGGGCTTCCGTCTCCGTGGCGCCGCCCTTGTCGAAGCGGACAATGACGGGCAGGTGCGCCATCAGGGCCGTCACCTGGGCCACCACGGCCTCGCTGTCCACCACCAGCACCACCCGGTTGGCGGGCAGGCGTTCATTGAGCTGCCGCAGTTCGAACTCACAGCCGCCCCGCGTCGGGGTCAGGCCGCGCAAGTCCATCAGAATCACATCGGCCCGGTCCATCAGCTCCACCACGGTGGCCTTCCAGGTGTCGTCGCGGCAGCAGAACTCATTGACCCGGTAACGCCCGTCCGGGTCCGGCATCTGGTCGAGGGCTGCCAGGCCGGCGTTCAGGTCCACCCGGCTGGTCACGAAGCTGCTTGCCAGGCGTCCGCCAGCAAAGCGCAGGAAATCCCCCGGGTCGATGGTGCGGGCCATCACGTCGGGGGCGGCGATCATGGTCACGGGACCAAACAGCCGCCAGCGGGCACCGACCCCGTCGAACAGCTTCTCCGTACGGGCCGTGTAGCCGAAGACACGGAGCAGGAGCAAGGTCCGGCGGGGCGGCCGGCCGTGCCGCCCGACGGCGCGGGCCAGCAGTACACCGTTCAGCCACGGAAAGACCGCATAGGCCGCTACGCAGCCGGCGAGGACCAGCCACCAGCGATCCGGCGCGGCGTTGATCAGCTCCAGCGCGAGCGCAGCGCAAAACAA
>JAEUNV010000464.1 GCA_016790385.1 Zoogloea sp. | reverse complement strand
CCGCATCGTTTCTCCTATTTCCCCCTCCCCCTCCGGGCAATACTTAAGCGCGCTGGTCCAGCGGCTTGACGTCGCGGCGAGCGGCGCCGATGTACAGCTGACGCGGACGACCGATCTTGTACTCGGGATCGGTGATCATTTCCTCCCACTGCGTCATCCAGCCGACCGTGCGGGCCAGCGCGAAGATGCAGGTGAACATTTCGGTCGGGATGCCGAGAGCCTTTTGCACGATGCCGGAGTAGAAGTCCACGTTCGGGTAGAGCTTCTTCTCGACGAAGTACGGATCTTCCAGGGCGATCTTCTCGAGCTCCATGGCCAGCTTGAAGAGACGGTCGTTCTCGAGGCCGAGTTCGCCGAGGACTTCGTGGCAGACCTTGCGCATCAGCTTGGCGCGGGGATCGAAGTTCTTGTACACGCGGTGACCGAAGCCCATCAGCTTGAAGCTATCGTTCTTGTCCTTCGCTCGGGTAATGTACTCACCCACACGGGACACATCACCAATCTCTTCGAGCATCTGCAAGCAGGCCTCGTTCGCGCCGCCGTGGGCGGGACCCCACAGACAGGCAATGCCGGCTGCGATACAGGCGAACGGGTTGGCACCCGAGGAACCGGCCAGACGCACCGTGGAGGTGGAGGCGTTTTGCTCGTGGTCAGCGTGAAGCGTGAAGATCACATCCAGGGCGCGGACCAGAACCGGGTTCGGGACGTATTTTTCGCACGGGTTGCCGAACATCATGCGCATGAAGTTGGCGGTGTAATCCAGCTCGTTGTCCGGATACATGAAAGGCATGCCGGTGTTGTACTTGTAGGCCATCGCAACGATGGTCGGCATCTTGGCCACGAGACGGTTGAAGCTGATGTTGCGGTGCTCAACGTCCGAGAAATCCATGGCGTCGTGATAGAAGGCCGACAGGGCACCCACAACACCGGTCATGACGGCCATCGGGTGGGCGTCACGACGGAAACCGGAGTAGAACTTCGACAGTTGCTCGTGCACCATGGTGTGCTTCTTGATGGTGCTTTCGAACTCGAACTTCTGGGCCGCATTGGGGAGCTCACCGTTCTTCAGAAGATAGGTGACTTCAAGGAAGTTGCAGTTGTCGGCAAGTTGCTCGATGGGGTAGCCGCGATACAGCAGCTCGCCCTTGTCACCGTCAATGTAGGTGACTTTGGACTGGCAACTGGCGGTGGACAGGAAACCGGAATCGTACGTGAAATACCCGGTTTTTCCGCCCAGGGTGCGAATGTCGATCACATCATTGCCGTGCGTCCCCGACATGATCGGAAACTCTACGGACTTGCCATCTACGGTCAGTGCAGCAGTGCGTTGCGTGGTCATGTTTTGGTCCCTTTATCCCTGTTGAAACTCCAGCTCCCTAGCAGCCGAATCGCCGCGTCATTTTGACCGCAGCAATTCAACCATTTCCTTCCAGCGATCATTCGTGACCGGCTTGCTGCCGTTGATCATGGCCCAGAGGTCATGATCCTCGACGAGCAAGAGGTCATCCAGATCAGCCAGCTGATCGTCGGTCAGACGATCAAAGTGCCTTTCGAGGAAACGTGTGAACACCAGATCGAGTTCGAGAAGAGCCCGACGGCACTGCCAGCGCACACGTCCCCTGTTCAGCGTCATACGGCGCGACGCAACATCATGTCCTTGATCTTGCCGATGGCCTTGGTCGGGTTGAGACCCTTCGGGCAGACATCGACACAATTCATGATCGAGTGACAGCGGAACAAACGATACGGATCTTCAAGGTTGTCGAGACGCTCGCTGGTTGCCTGGTCGCGGGTGTCAGCGAGGAAGCGGTAGGCCGCAAGGAGGCCGGCAGGACCGACGAACTTGTCCGGATTCCACCAGAAGGACGGGCAGCTGGTGGAACAGCAGGCGCACAGGATGCACTCGTAAAGGCCATTGAGCTCTTCACGATCTTCAGGCGTCTGCAAACGCTCACGCTCGGGCGCCGGATCGTTGTTGATCAGATACGGCTTGATCGAGTGGTACTGCTTGAAGAACTGGGTCATGTCCACGATCACGTCGCGGATCACCGGAAGCCCAGGCAGGGGCCTGATGGTGACGGGCTGGGGCAACTCGTCGATCGCGGTCAGGCAGGCCAGACCGTTCTTGCCATTGATGTTCATGGCATCCGAGCCACACACGCCTTCGCGGCAGGAACGGCGGAAGGACAAAGTATCGTCTTTGGCCTTGAGGCGCACGAGCGCATCCAGCAGCTTCTTGTCGGACTCTTCGAGATCGACAGAGATATCCTGCATGTAAGGCTTGTCGTCCTTGTCCGGATCGTAGCGGTAAATCTTGAACTGTACGGTTCGCTTGCTGCTCATGTTCTATTCTCCGGAACGCTCAGTAGGTACGCTTGGCGAGCGCAATCGGCTCGACCTCGGGGGAAAGCGGCTGCAGGTTGACCGGCTTGTAATCCAGACGGTTGCCTTCGCTATACCACAGCGTGTGCTTGAGCCAGTTCTTGTCGTCACGACCGTTGGGGGTCTCGGCACAATCGATCGCATCGTCACGCACATGGGCGCCTCGGGACTCCTTGCGTGCTTCTGCGGAGATCATGGTGGCCTTGGCGACTTCGATCAGATTGTCGAGTTCGAGTGCTTCAGTACGGGCGGTGTTCCAGACCTTGGACTTATCCTTGATCTGGGTCGTCTTGGCACGTTCGGCGACTTCGAGGATGGCCGTGACGCCTTCCTTCAGGCTGTCAGCGAAGCGGAACACACCAGCATGCTTCTGCATCGTGCGCTGCATGGCCAGACGGACCTCATGGACGTCCTCACCGCCGGTCTGAGACTCAAGACGCGCAATTCGCGCCAGGGAAACATCGGCAGCGTTCTCAGGAAGAGGCTTCAGGCTCAACTGACCGGACTTGAAATCATTGACGACTGTCTCACCGGCAGCCTTGCCGAACACCAGCAGATCAAGCAGGGAGTTGGTGCCGAGACGGTTTGCACCATGCACGGACGCGCAGGCACATTCACCCGCCGCGTAGAAGCCGGCGATGGGCACGTTGGGATTGCCATCCTTCGGCACGACGACCTGACCCTTGTAGTTGGTCGGAATACCGCCCATCTGGTAGTGGCAGGTTGGCACGACCGGAATCGGCGCCTTGATCGGATCAACGCCGGCAAACTGAATGGAGATCTCGCGAATGCCGGGCAGACGCTTGTTGATGGTCTCAGGCGAAAGATGGGTGATGTCGAGTAGCACGTGATCCTTGTCGGAACCGCAGCCGCGACCTTCATTGATCTCGGTCACCATCGAACGGGAAACCACGTCACGAGAAGCCAGATCCTTCAGGTTCGGCGCATAGCGCTCCATGAAACGCTCACCAGACGCATTGCGCAGGATGCCACCTTCACCACGCACACCTTCCGTGATCAGCACGCCGGCACCAGCCACGCCCGTCGGGTGGAACTGCCAGAACTCCATGTCTTCAAGCGGAATACCGGCACGAGCCGCCATGCCGACACCATCGCCCGTGTTGATGAAGGCGTTGGTGGAGCTGTAGTAGATGCGGCCTGCACCGCCGGTGGCAAAAATCGTCGCCTTGGCATGGAAGATGGAGACTTCGCCGGTTTCCATCTCCATGGCGGTCACGCCCAGCACATCGCCATCCGCATTGCGGATGAGGTCCATTGCCATCCATTCGACGAAGAACTGGGTGTTGGCGCGGACATTGCGCTGATACAGGGCATGCAGCATTGCATGGCCGGTACGGTCAGCAGCCGCACAGGAACGGGACACAGGGGTCTGACCGTAATTCTGGGAATGGCCACCGAAAGGACGCTGATAAATCTTGCCATTGTCGGTACGGTCGAAAGGCATGCCGTAGTGCTCAAGCTCGACGACAACCTCATTGGCCTTTTTGACCATGAACTCGATGGCATCCTGATCCCCCAGCCAGTCCGAGCCCTTGACGGTGTCGTACATATGCCAGTGCCAGTTATCTTCCGTCGAGTTGCCCAGGGACGCAGCCACCCCACCCTGCGCCGCAACGGTGTGCGAACGGGTCGGGAAGACCTTGGTCAGAACGGCGGTCTTCATCCCTGCCTCGGAGAGCTGAAGAGCCGCACGCAAGCCGGCGCCACCAGCGCCGACGATTACTGCATCAAAGGTACGCTTAGCGACTTTCACTTACAGCCTCCACAGAATCTGAGCAGCCCACCCGGCATAACCGATGAGCAGAAGGGCGACGACCGAATGCAGAGCCAGACGAATGCCGGTCGGCTTGATGTAGTCCATGAAAATGTCGCGCACGCCGATCCAGGCATGGAAGAACAGGGACATGAAGAACAGGAAGGTCGCAAATTTCATGAAACCGCCACTGAACACTCCCCGCCAGCTCTCGAAGGAGCCATCGGGCATGGTCAATGCGCAGACTGCAAAAACGAGGGTGTAGAGCGCCATTACGACGGCGGTGATGCGCTGCAGAAGCCAGTCACGAAAACCGTAGTGAGCGCCAACAATGACAGGCTTTACCATAGTTTGGCCACCAGAAGGAAAGTGAGGGTAAGGCTGACGATCAGGACAAGGCGGGCACTATTGACCGCAGACTGCTTGTCGATACCAATGTGCGCATCAAGGAGGAGAAAGCGGATGCCAGCACAGAAGTGGTGCAGATAGGCCCACAGCAGCCCCACCAGCAGAAGCTTGACGAAAATGTTACCCACGATGTCCTTGTAGGCCGCATAGGATTCGGGAGAGCCGACACTGCTCCCGAACAACGCCAGCAGAACCGGCAGCATCAGAAACAGGCCTGCGCCACTGACCCGGTGCAGAATCGAGACTTTTCCGGGCAACGGAAGTCTGATCTCGTTCAACGCCAGATGCTTCGGGCGCTGCTTTTTCAAAATCACCTCTGTCATAAATACTCCCTCTAGCAAATTACGACCGAAAGGCCGCACTTTTCCCACGAAACGAAATTATAAGTATATACCCTTACCAACCACTGACAGGCTGGGCGCTCCTGCCAACTCAACACCCTCAACTCAATTCATTGAGATAATAATGCTCCGCCGTTGAATAGAGGCCGCGACGCCATTCCACCGGCCTGTCGCCGTAGGTATAAGTAACACGCTCGACCGAAAGCAGCGGAGTTCCTTCAGCAACACCAAGGGTTTCACTGGTCATGCGGTCGGCCGCAACGGCGCGGATCCGTTCTTCCGCGCGAATCATGCGGACTCCAAACCTGGACTCGAACAAACTGTAAAGGGAACCATGCGCCCCCTGCAGAACCTCCATTGTCAGGCCATGGAAGATCTCGCCGGGCAAATAGATCTCATCGATCACGACAGGCTTGCCCGAAAACTTCAGGAGACGCCGGAGAATCGTGACAGGCGCCCCCAGCTCGATCCCCAGCATCCGAGCAGCTTCGTTGCCAGCCTTGGCTTTCCAGCAATCAAGAGGCACACTTTGAGGGTGTGCCAGATCACCATCAACCGGAACCAGGCGAAGGAAACGAAAAAGGGCGCGAGGGTCATTGTGGGACGCGACGTAGGTACCTTTGCCCTGCTTGCGAACCAGCAGGTTTTCGGCAGCCATCTCGTCGATGGCCTTACGCACGGTGCCTTGACTTACATTGAAGCGCAGGGCAAGTTCCTGTTCGCTGGGAATCGCCTGACCCGGCCGCCATTCGGCGGACTCCAAAGCATTCAGCATCAGATTCTTGATCTGACGGTAAAGGGGGCTGAAGGTGGGCGATTCGGGTCGCATTGATGTATTGAATCACACTTTTTCCGAGCAGTCCATGGGGTGTCTTTTATCTTATATAAGACATAAAACATGGAATTGACAGCCTGGAAAATTGCCCATACGATTCATCTGTTGACCTACTAAGCTTTGATCAACAGGTTCAACCATCCTCGCGACGGCTGGAAGGCGGCGCGAAGCAGCAGTATCGAATCGATAACACTTCTTTCCTTGAGGGAGTATCAATAATGGCAAAAGCCCCCGTTCGTGTCGCAGTCACCGGCGCCGCCGGCCAGATCGGTTACAGCCTTCTGTTCCGCATCGCCAGTGGCGAAATGCTGGGCAAGGACCAGCCCGTCATCCTTCAGCTTCTCGACCTCCCCCAAGCCCAGAAGGCCGTCAAGGGCGTCATGATGGAGCTTGAAGACTGCGCTTTCCCGCTGCTGGCTGGCATGGTCGCCACCGACGACCCCAACGTCGCCTTCAAGGACGCCCAGGTTTGTCTGCTCGTTGGTGCCCGTCCTCGCGGCCCGGGTATGGAGCGCAAGGATCTGCTTACCGAAAACGCCAAGATCTTCACCGTCCAAGGTGCGGCCATTGGTCAGTACGCAGCTCCTGACGTCAAGGTGCTGGTTGTTGGCAATCCCTGCAACACCAATGCCTACATCGCCAAGGAAATCGCCGTGAAGTACGGTCGCGTCAGCGCCAAGAACTTCACCGGCATGCTGCGCCTGGACCACAACCGCGCCCTGTCCCAGCTCGCTGGCAAGACCGGCCGTGAAGTGTCCAGCCTGAAGAACCTGGTCGTCTGGGGCAACCACTCCCCCACGATGTACGCCGACTACCGCTTCACCACCTCCAACGGCGACAAGGTCCCGGCCCTGGTGAATGATGAGGCCTGGAACCGCGACGTGTTCCTGCCCACCGTCGGTAAGCGCGGCGCCGCCATCATCGAAGCACGTGGCCTGTCTTCCGCCGCTTCTGCGGCCAACGCCGCCATCGACCACATCCGTGACTGGGTCCTGGGCTCCAACGGCGAATGGGTCACCATGGGCATTCCGTCCGATGGTTCCTACGGCATCCCCGAAGGCATCATCTACGGCTTCCCCGTCACCACCGAGAACGGCGAGTACAAGATCGTCCAAGGCCTGGAAATCGACCAGTTCTCCCGTGAGCGCATGACCCACACCCTCAACGAACTCCTTGAAGAGCGTGATGGTGTGAAGGACCTGCTGGCCTGATCCAGGCTCTGCAAGGCACCTAAACGCGGGGGCGGAAACGTCCCCGCGTTTTTTATCGCCCGCTTTTTTTGCTACCCTCACGCACTTCAAGTCTGTCGATATCTGACCATGTCCTCCCTGCCCCACCCAGAGCATGTCTTGTTTCAAGGCGAAAAGTCCTTTCCGATCCTCCCCGCAGTCGATCACTACGCGGGCAGCGAAAAGCTCATGCGCAAGGCGCTTGCCCTTCAGCAGGAACTCGGGCCGGTCTTTGACATCACCTGCGACTGTGAAGATGGCGCCCGCGCCGGAGCGGAAGCGGAACACGCGGAAATGGCAGCATCGATCGTGCTGTCCAATGACAATCACTTCGGACGCGTAGGTGCCCGCATCCATGACATCACGCATCCCCATTGGGAGCAGGATCTCGACATTCTGGTGAGCCGAGCCGGCCACAGACTAGCCTTCCTCACCCTGCCGAAGCCCCGAAGCGCCGCAGATGCCGCCCGACAGATCGAGAGCATTCGCAACGCCGAAGAACGGCATGGAATCGAGCGGGAGATCCCGGTCCATGTCCTGATCGAAACTCACGGCGCGTTGCGGGATGCCTGGGAGATCGCCGCACTGGACCGGGTGGAGTCCCTTGACTTCGGCCTGATGGACTTCGTCAGTGGCCATCATGGTGCCATTCCCGGCGCTGCCATGCGCAGCCCCGGGCAATTCGAACACCCCCTGGTGGTGCGCGCCAAATGCGACATCGCCGCCGCGGCTCTCGCCAATGGTGTCGTGCCCTCACACAACGTGACCACCGAACTGAAAGATCTGGACTACATACGCAGCGACGCGGAACGGGCCCGCAAAGCGTTCGGTTACCTGCGCATGTGGAGCATTCACCCCAACCAGATCATCCCCATCGTCGAAGCCATGCGTCCGGATTTCTCGGAAGTGGAGGATGCTTCGGCCATCCTGCTGGCTGCCCAGGATGCAGGCTGGGGGCCAATCCAGCATGCGGGCAAGCTCCATGACCGCGCCTCGTATCGCTACTACTGGGAACTACTCAAACGCGCGCGCGCCACGGGCATGACGCTGCCCGCTGAATCAGCCGCGCGCTTCTTCTGAACGGGCGGGCAGCTGGGCAAATCAATGGGATCGTCGAAGCCTGGCCGATCCTGCCCGACCCCTCCACTAGGTAAGGACTGATCAGCCACAGCACGGCCTTTCCGACGAGCGTGCCCGCTTGCAGGGCCAAAAAAAGCCCGGCGGGCAGCCGGGCCTTCTCGTGACCGACGATAGCGCGGCATCAATCCGGCAAAGCAAGCTTGTTGTCCGTACTGAACTGATAATCCCGGAAAACGTGCTCTGCCGAGAGGATCTCGTAATTACCATCCGCCCCTTTCCGGGAAGTGTCCTTCAAGCGGTAGGTGTAATGCCCACATGTCCAGAGATCAAAATTCCGCATGTGCGTGCACATGCAGGTCTTTTCCATCACTGAGACCTTCTTGACGCCAGGATGCAGTTCCAACTGGCGGTTATAGGCATCGATGTAGGAGCAGTTTCCATTGCTGTCGAGGAGGTAGCCATAGGCCTCGCAATTGGGTCGAATGCCTGACCCGATCGCCGGACTGCTGGACAGCATGCGCATGGGATAGCCGGTCGGTGAAATCTGATTGACCACGATTTCCTCTTCGCTGGCTTTGAAATAGTGCTGCTGCACATCCTCGGGCAATCCACACTCGCGAGTCACCGTGAAACGGGTAGCCACCTGCACGGCTCCGGCACCCTTCTCGAGGAACGACACCGCATCGCTACCGGTAAAGATGCCGCCGGCGGGAATGAGAGGAATGTCAAGCTTCTCGGCGAGCAGCCAAGCGTGAATCTCGGCAACGATGGTTGCCAGATCATACTTGGCCCAATCCATGCCAAAACCCAGGTGACCGCCGGCCAGCGGGCCTTCGACCACCACATAGTCAGGCATGCGGTTTGTGCGGGCGCTCTTGCGCAGGAAGAGTTGCAGCGCCCGCAGGGACGAAACAATGATCCCCAGCTTCGCATCGCGGAAGCGCGGATGATCCTCGATCAACGCAAAGGAGCCCAGATGCAGCCCGGCCGCGAGCGTGATGCCATCGGCGCCGGCATCCAGTGCCGAGGCAAGGCGCACCCGAAGGGTTTCCTTCGGTGCGTTCATGGTCAGCTTTTCCATGCAATTCACAAAAACCATGCCGGGCCCGCGCTTGGCCTCCATGGTTCGCCCCACGTGAAGGCTGGTGGCTTCGGCAAGCTGACCAAGGTCAAACTGCACAACCGACTTGTCCGAATTGGCAACGTTATACTTGTATTGCTTGAGTTTATCTTTGACAAACTTGGTGTTGAATCGGCGGTCGGCCACCGTCTTCACCATCGCGTCCGAGATGTGACCGATTCCGCCCAGACGAGCAGCCTCCAGCGCCAGATCCGCCGTGGAGATGTCCACCCCCATGCCGCCGATCACAATGGGCACCAGCTCCTGCTTGCCGAAGTGCAAACGGAAATCATCAACTCGTTTCATGAAACCCCTTCCAGACAGACGTGAAGTGCCGCTTTGGCGACAGGCCGGCAGTGGCCTAACGCGGTATTATCTCATCGCCTCTGCACATCCGCTGCGTGTTCGGTCAAGGAAAAGTACGGGAATTTGCGTAAATCCCCCAATTTTCCGTGCCGCTTTCGGGTGTGAGCGGGAAGAATCGAGGGTCCAGGATAAATTTGTTACCTTCGCGAGCGCGGATAAAGTCACGAAGTCCGCTAAAATCTGGCTTCCGAAGTTGTTTGCAACCTGATGTCTCAATCCACGCTTCCTCCTCACGAGTGCGCTGTACTGTTTGCCGATCTGGTCGGCAGCACACAGCTGTACCAGCGCGTGGGCGATAAATCCGCTTTCGAGGTTGTCGACAAGAGCATTCGCGCCATGCGCATTGCCGTCGAGACCAAAGGGGGGCGTGTAGTCAAACACACTGGCGACGGTCTGATGGCCGTGTTCCGCGATTCGGACGCCGCTGCCGACGCGACGCTTGCAATTCACCAGACCATCAAGGAACTCCCCGCCGCGCCGGAGCAACGCCTTGCCGTGCGCATCGGCTTTCACTTCGGCGCCGTCGTTGCCAGCGGTACCGACGTCTTCGGCGACACCGTCAACTTTGCGGCCCGCCTGGCCGAGCTGGCGTCGCCCGGCAAGGCCATCACCGCCGCTGAAACCGCGCGACGCCTTGGGCCGGAATGGCGGTCTGTGCTGCACACCCTGCCCCCGAGGGTCATCCGGGGCGTGAATCGCCCTGTCGAACTCTGTGAGCTGATGTGCGAGGCCGTAGGGGAACTCACCATCGTCCAGAGTGATCACTTCCTGCTCGAATCCGAGCCCGAATTGCGGCTTTACCTGGACGCCGTGGCACTCACCCTGAATGCCACCAAACCCAGTGCTCGCATCGGCCGCGACCCCGCTGCCGATCTTGTGATCGCGGACACCCAGTCATCCCGCCGGCACGCCGAGATCGAGCTGCGTGGCGACAAGTTCGTGCTCATTGATCGCAGCAGCAACGGCACCTTCGTCCAGATCGATGGGGAACGGGAGTTCCTGCTTTCCCGTGAAGAGGTCGTGCTACGGGGTCGCGGGCATTTTGCCCTCGGCCGAAGCTGCTCGAACAGCCCGCAGGTCGTGAGCTTCGTCTGCATCTAGCCCATCGCACTGGCCGGAAGGGCCGTCAGCCCCTCAACGCCTCTCCCAGCGCCCGTCCGCCCACCGCCACTGCCTCATTCGACTGGGGGAAGAATTTTCCCAGGGTGAAGAAGCCGTGGACCATGCCCTCAAACTCATGAATTGTCACCGGCACCCGAGCATCGCGCAGCGCTTCGGCATATGCCTTGCAATCGTCAGTCAGCGGATCACACCCCGCCAGGATGAAAGTGGCTGGCGGCAGCCCGTCAAAACGCCCGGCCAGCAGCGGTGAAGCGCGCCAGTCCTGCCAGTCATCCTGATTGGGAAGATACTTTTCAAAGAACCAGGCAAGACTCTCCGTATCCAGAAAGAAACCGTTCGCATACGCCCTGCGCGACGGGCGCTGGCTGAGAATGTCGGTGCACGGATAAATCAGCAACTGAATTGCAGCCTGGGGTCCACCCCGATTGCGCATCTGCAGGGCAGTCACGGCACTCAGGGTTCCCCCTGCGCTGTCTCCTGCCAACGCAAAACGCGCCGGATCGATCCCCAGCAGGGAGGCGTTGGCCAATGACCAATCCACGGCCCGCTGCGCATCCTCCACCGGAGCAGGAAAAGGATGCTCAGGCGCAAGGCAGTAATCGACCGACAGAACGGCACACCCGCTGTGATTGGCAAGCTCGCGACAGAGCACGTCGTAGCTGGGAATATTGCCGACACACCAACCGCCGCCATGAAAGTAGAAGGCGACGGGCAGCATTTCGTCCGGCCGGGACATGAGCGGCCTGTACAACCTGGCCATGATCACGCCGTCACGGGCGTGAGCCCGGGGAATCGGCACATCCGTCACCGAGGCGACAGCCGGCGCCTCCGGACGCAGGGCAAACTGAAGCTTCTCGAAGGAATGCCGCGCCTGGTGCACATCCAGCTCGTGGAAACGTGGGGCACCGACGCGGTAAACCATGTCGAGCAGTGCCTTGGCTTGGGGATCAAGGGCCATGGGGACAGTCCGGAATGAATCCACAATCGGAAATTCGCCCTCGGCCGCAGCGCCAGACGCAGAACGCGCCGCATTTGCGGCGAGGCGCCTGGCCCGCTACCATGCGCGACTTTCCAGAAACAGTGTCGCGCGGCGAGAGCCTGAAGAAAACTGGTGCCGAGAGTGGGACTCGAACCCACACACCTTGCGGCGGCGGATTTTGAATCCGCTGCGTCTACCGATTCCGCCATCCCGGCATGGGAAGCCGCGCATTATCTACGAAACATTCGACTGCATCAACACATGGCCTGGATTCTCGACGACTTCGACTACCCGCTCCCCGAGGCACTGATCGCCCAGATGCCGCTGGAGCACCGTACAGACAGCCGCCTGCTGTGCGTACAACCGACCCTTGCCGACCTGCAATTCTCCGACCTGCCGACTCTTCTCGCCCCCGGCGATCTGCTCGTCTTCAATGACACCCGGGTGCTGCATGCCCGACTTTTCGGAACCAAAGATACCGGCGGGCAGGTGGAAGTGATGATCGAGCGCCCCCTGGGCGGCCACGAGGCCCTGGCCCAGATCCGCGCCAGCAAGTCACCGAAGCCGGGCAGCCGGCTTCATCTGGAGGGGGCGCTTGAGGTGGAGGTGCTTGGCCGCGTTGGCGAGTTCTTCCACCTGCGCTTTCCCGCCACCGACGATCTGATCGCTTTGCTTGAACGCCATGGTCGACTGCCGCTGCCGCCCTATATCGAACGCGCCGCCGGCAACACCGACGAATCTCGCTACCAGACGGTGTATGCCCGCAACCCGGGCTCCGTCGCCGCCCCCACGGCCGGCCTGCACTTCGACGAAGCCCTGCTGGCCCGACTTGCCGGGCTTGGCATCAATAGCGCGTTCGTGACCCTGAACGTAGGCGCCGGCACCTTCCAGCCAGTACGCGTCCACGATCTTTCCGAACATCAGATGCACACCGAGGCCTACTTTGTGCCCGAGGCCACCGTGGACGCCATTGCTGCCACCCGGGCCGCCGGCCGCCGGGTGGTCTGTGTCGGCACCACCAGCATGCGTGCGCTGGAATCGGCCGCCCGCTCCGGCCCCCTGCGCGCGGGCAAGGCGGAGAGCGACCTGTTCATCCTGCCCGGCTACGACTTTCAGGTGGCGGACGCACTCATCACCAATTTCCATCTGCCCAAATCCACCCTGCTGATGCTCGTCTCGGCCTTTTCCGGCATGGACACCATCCGCC
>JAEUNV010000419.1 GCA_016790385.1 Zoogloea sp. | reverse complement strand
GGTCTCGGTCGTCGGCCGCCTCCGAGTGGGTCAGGAACGAGGCCGCCGTCGGTGCCGAGCGGGGCGTGCTGGTGCCGGCGATGATCGAGGCAGTGAAACTCCCGCTGGAATTCCGCCGCAAGCAGACGGCGGACCTGAGCGACTGGGGCGGGGAGGCGGGGCATGCCGGCTTCATGTCCCTGTGTCAGGGGGTCGGGCGAGTACTTGGTGAGGCTCCACGTCCGGCGGATTCCGCCGGGATGGCTCCTCCGGCGGCGAAGGGCGCAGGCGGACGCGATCCGGCCCGTTTCGTCATGCTGGTGGCGGGGCTTGTATTGGCGGGGGGGCTGACCTGGTGGGGGTTGTCCCCGAGGTTGGGGGACGCCCCCGGTTCAGTGCCCCGGTCGGCGCAGCCGGGCCAGCCGGTTCCGGCGTCAGGGGTGGCCGAGCAGTCCCTGGCTGCGCGTATCGCGGGCGTTTATTTCGGGGACGTGATATCCGATTCGAAGGGCAGTTCGCAGAGTGATGTGCGTGTGACCGTCAGCGTCGTAGACGGGCGCAGCGTGCGGCTAAGCTCGGACTACGCGCGCATCCCGGTGGTGGAGGTTCCGCTCGGCCGGGCTGGCGACATCGTGATCAGCGCTTCCGGCGATACCCCGCTTACCGTCGATCTGGCAAAGGGCGCCCCGCAACTCGGCTATTCGCCCCATGGCGAGCTGAGTTTCAGCGGAGTGCGGCGGTGAGGGAGTATTCGGCGTGGCCCTGATGCTTGCCGGCCTGATCGCCGCGGCCACGGTGGTGGCCATCGACGTGGGGCACTATCTGGAACGTCCGGGGGCCATCAGCGCTTATGGGGTGACGGAGTTTGAATACAACCATGCCCTGGCCGCTGTGCTGGCGGCGCGGCTGGCATCGGACGGCGCGCCGGTGCGGCTGATCGGCCAGCGGGGCGAAATGGCCGACCTGTGGGCGCGCCCCGCCCAGGCGGAGGCGGCCGGGGCCGGCTTCTTCCTGTCCATCCACCATGACTCGGTGAAGGAGGAATACCTTCAAGCCTGGACCTGGAATGGCCGTGCCCTGCGCCACTCGGAACAATTCGCCGGCTTCTCGCTGTTCGTGTCGCGTCTCAATCCCCGCCTTGCTGAAAGCCTTGCCTGCGCCAGCGCCATCGGCGCGGAGCTGCGCCAGGCGGGCCTTTCGGTGGCCACCCACCATGGCTTGTCGTCGGAACGCGTGGCGAGGCCATGGGCCGACGAGTCCAACGGCGTGTATTACTACGACAACCTGGTGGTCCTCAAGGCGGCAAGCGTGCCGGCGGTGTTGCTGGAGGCCGGCGTGATTGTGAATCGGGAGGAGGAGCGGGCCCTGGCCGGGGCCGCGCGCCGCGCACTCACTGCCGAGGCGGTGCGGCGAGGCCTGGGGCGATGTGGCGTGATGGCTGCCCCGTGACCGCAGCGGCCGGATCGGCCAGAATGCGACCCGCACGCCCAGACTCTTCGGATCCACCATGAAAACCGTCCTGCTTTCCTACTTTTCTGCCGCCCGCAGCCTCACCCGGCGAGGCGTGCTGTGGCACCTGATGTGGCCAACCCTGGTGGCGGCCGGCGTCTGGACTTTCCTGCTGGTGTCGAGCTGGGGCAGTCTGGTGGAGGTGGGCAGCCGCTTGATCACCGCCATGCCCCTGGTGGGGGGCTGGCTGGCCGCCTCGGAGACGGCGCTACTGGTGGCGCTGGTGATGTTCAAGATCGGCCTCGTGGTGCTGGCCCTGCCCATCATCTACGTGACGGCGGCCTTTCTGGTGGCGGCGGTGGCCCTGCCCCTGATGGCCGAGAAGGTGGCCGACATGGACTACGCCGATATCGCCCGCCGCAGGGGCGGTACTCAGATGGGCAGCGTGTGGAACGCCCTGGGGTCGGTGGTGCAATTCCTGGTACTCCTGGTGCTCAGCCTGCCCCTGTGGTTGATCCCTGGTGTGGGGCTGATCCTTTCCCTGGTGCTCACCGCCTGGCTTAACCAACGCGCTTTCCGCTACGATGCCCTGATGGCCCATGCGGATGCCTTTGAGATGAAGGATCTGCCCGAGCGCCACGCCAGCGGCCTGTTTGGAGTGGGGCTGCTGGGGGCGGTCATGGCCCATGTGCCCTTCATCAACCTGTTTGCGCCGGCACTCTCCGGGCTGGCCTTTGTCCATTACCTGCTGTCCGCCCTGCGGGTGAGTCGGCAAGGCGAGAACATCATCGAGGTGAAATGAATGGCTGATCCCACTGCGCCGTCCTTCGGCGCCATCATCATTGGCGACGAACTGCTGTCCGGCCGTCGTGAAGACAAACATCTGGGCAAGGTGCTCGAACTCCTGAAGGCGCGCGGTCTGCGTCTGGCATCGGTGCGCTATGTGGGTGACGAACGCCCGCGCCTGGTCCGGACCCTGCAGGAGAGCTTTGCCAGCCCTGACGTGGTGTTCAGTTTCGGGGGCATCGGTGCCACCCCCGACGACCATACCCGTCAGGCTGCGGCGGAGGCGCTGGGCCTGCCCCTGGCCCTGCATCCCGAGGCCGAGGCCGAGATCCGCGCCCGCTTTGGCGACGAAACCACGCCCCAGCGCCTACAGATGGGCGTGTATCCGCAAGGGAGCGAGATCATTCCCAATCCCTACAACCGCATTCCGGGTTTCTCCATCCGCAATCATTTCTTCGTGCCGGGCTTTCCCGTGATGGCCTGGCCGATGGTCGAATGGGTGCTGGATACGCGCTTTGCCGATTTCCACCATCGTTCGGATTACGTGGAGAGCTCAATCATCGTGTGGGAGGCCTTCGAGGGGCAGCTCATCGACTTCATGGAGCGCATCACCGCCGATTTCCCCGACGCGACGCTGTTCAGCCTGCCCAGCGTTGGCGGCGAGGGGGGCCGGCGCCATATCGAGCTGGGCATGAAGGGGCCGGCCGCCCAGGTGGCCGCCGCCATGGACCTGATCTCCGCGGAGATGACCCGTCGTGGTTACCCCTGGGAGCCGGCGGGAAGCCTCTGAGTGGCCAAGGACGTGTCCTCCGGCGGTTACCGTGACTTCCCCGGCCGGCGCTGGTTGGTGGTGGCCCTGCGCGCCGGGCACATTGCTGGTGTGGTAGGGGTGGGGGCAGGTCTGCTGGCCCTGCCCGGCGGCCCAGCTGGGGACTTCGTGGGGCTGATGGTGGCCTCGGGGGTGGCCATGGCGGCCCTGGATGCGTGGTCCAACCCGGTGTGGCTGCGCGAATTTGCTGGGCTTTCCCTGCTGGTCAAGTTCGCGCTGCTGGGATGGTTCGTGGCCGACGAGGGCGCGCGGCTTGCGCTGTTCTGGGCCATCCTGGTGTTTTCGGTGATCTTTGCCCACGCTCCGGCGAGCTTCCGTCATCGCCGGGTGGGGCGGCATTAGGGGCCACCCGGCCCGCTGTCCACGCGGGGCTGACGCTGATCGGCCACGTGTCACCGTGCTGAATTATTCATACCGTACTCTCCC
>JAEUNV010000392.1 GCA_016790385.1 Zoogloea sp. | reverse complement strand
GCGGCAAGGGTTTCCAGGTAGGTGGCGCGTACCTCCACGTCTATCAGGTCGGTGCTGTCGATACCCAAACGTACCCGGGTGCCGGGGGGGAGGGTGGGCATGGAGGGTACCTTGAAGATCAAGGGAATGTCTTCGAGACGTACCAGGCTCTCGCGAAGCACGCGCGCATTCATGGCCGGATGGCCGGCCTGGCGCAGCCAGCGCAGGCACCAGTAGCGCTCCATACCGCGCTGGAAGTCGGCGTAGGCGGCATAGGTGAGTTCGAAGTCGCGCATGGCGGCGATCAACTCGGGCGATTTGGGGGCGAAAGCCGGTTCCGTCCCCCGCAGCCAGGCGATCAGCTGCCATTGATTGACCAGATCCACGTAGCGGCGCAAGGGTGAACTGGACCAGGCATAGCAGTCCACGCCCAAGCCCTCGTGGGGGGCTGCGGCGGTGGTCATGCGTACCTTGCCACCCGTCTGCGCGCGGTACAGGGCCGGGATGCCTGCGTCGGCAAGGGCCTTTCCCCAGGTGCTGTTGGCGGCGATCATGAGCTCGGCCACGAGTTTGTCCAGGGGCGAGCCACGGGCGCGACGACCGATCTCGATGCGGCCCGGGCCATCGGCGGTGACGTCGTTCCAGATGACGCTGAAGTTGTAGTCCACCAGATTCTGGTTGGCAGCCGGCTTGCCGCGGCCGGCTTCAAGGACAGTGGCGAGTTCCCACAGCAGGGTCAGCTCGGCTTTCCATGGAAAATCCGGCCCACCCTCGGTCAGGGTCGTGTCGTTGAAAACGGGTTCAATGTCGTGGTGCCGCAGGTTGGCGACCACCGGTACCCGTTCGATGCACGAATGGTTGCCCGTGACCACGAGATCCTGGCTCAGGTCGAGGTAGAGTGACAGGGCGGGGCAGTCGCGCCCTTCCGCAAGGGTGAAGCGCCCCACGATATCTTCCGGCAGCATGGTGATCTTGTTGCCTGGCATGTACACCGTTGAAAGGCGCTGTCGGGCAATGTGATCCAAACCGGAGCCGCGACCGAAACCGAGGCCGGGTGCCGCGATATGGATGCCGATGCGCCAGCCGCCGGGCGCGGGAGTGACCGAGAAGGCGTCGTCTATCTCGGTGGTGGCCGCGTCGTCGATGGAAAAGGCGCGGACGGCCGCCAGGGGAAGTTCGCCGGGCTCCTGGGGAGCGTCCACTGCGGGAAAGTCGGTGCCGTCGGGGAAGTGCTCGAACAGGAAACGGTCGAAATGAAGGTCGTGGGACGTCGCGAGGGCACCGCAGGCAAGCATCAGTCGCGCGGGCGACTGCCCCGATTCGGCACAGGCGGCCTCCAGAGCCCGGGTTTCGAGTCTATTGCGATCCGGCTTGTAGAGCAGCTGACGGACATGGGGCCTGAGTTCATCGGGCAGTCTGCCGGCAAGCAGCTCGTCACGCATACGCTCGATGGCGGCGGCCTGAAGGCGTTTCTTCTCCTGTCCGGCGAGCGCCGCCTGGAGGATCTCGGCCGGTGCCTTGCGGAATCGCCCGCGGCCTTTGCGGTGGAAATAGATCGGAGAGGCGTGGAGGCGGAGCAGGATGGCTGCTGATTCAACGGGTGTGGGCACATGGCCGAAATATTCGTGGGCGAACTCGGTGAAGGCGAACTCGTCGTCACCACAGGCCTCCCACAGAAACTCCGTGTCAAAGCCTTCCGCTTCAGCCTCGGCCCGGTCGAGCAGGTCGCCGGCGGACGGCTGTGCGAAACGCATCAGCACGTCCTTGCTCTTCAGTTTGAGGCGCTTGCCGTGGGGTGTTTCCACCTGAAGGGAGGCGTCGTTGTCGGTCAGGATGGTGCCGGTCTTGAAGGCGCCATCCTCTTCGAAGAGCAGATTCATGGGACGATCGGGCTGGAAAACACCCGATTATAGCCAAGCCGGCCGCCGCCCCGGATGAAAGCGCGGCCTGACCGGGCTTCAGCTTTCCGTGATCGGGGCGAATCCGCGGATCAGCCCGAGCAGGACGTCCTCGTCATAGGGCTTGCCAAGGTAGTGATTGACGCCGATTTCTTCGGCGTAACGCTTGTGCTTCTCGGCCGTCCGGGAGGTGATCATGATGATCGGTACGGCTTTCAGCTTGACGTCGGCGCGAATGTTGCGCGTCAGGTCAAAGCCGTCCATGCGCGGCATCTCGATGTCGGCGATGATCACATCGGGCCGGATCGTCAGCAATTGCTCAAGGGCATCGACGCCGTCCTTGGCGGTGATCACGCGGTAGCCTTCCCGTTCGAGCAGGCGGCCGGTGATCTTGCGGACCGTGAGGGAGTCATCCACCACCATGACCGTGGGCTGGCTGTGTGCCGTGACCGCGGCCTGAAGGACAATGCCTTCGTTGGCGCCGGCTTTGCTGCGGGCGGCCAGGGCCACCGGGTTCAGGATGAGAACGATCTCGCCGTCACCGAGCACTGTGGCGCCCGAATAACCCACCATGCGGGCGTATTGGGGGCCGGCGTTCTTGACCACGATTTCCTGGTTGCCACGCAGGGCGTCCACATGGAGTGCGACGGTTTCACTGCCGGCGCGTAGCAGCAGAACCCAGTTGAAGCGTTCGATCTGGGGCATGGATTCGAAGTCGCCCAGCAGGCGCGGCAGGTAGCGGTAGCCAAAATGCTCGCCGAGCCATTCGGTGCCTTGATCGTGCCTCAGTTTTTCCAGGGCCGCAGCCTTGAGTTCGAGCACCTGGGCCACCATCGAGGATGGAATGGCGAAGGTGCGGTTGCCGGCCCGGACGAGCAAGGCCTGGGTGACGGCAAGGGTGAGGGGGAGATGGATGCGGAAACAGGTTCCCTGGCCCGGGGTGGTTTCGACGCTGATGCGCCCGCCGACGGCGGCGGTCTCACTCTTGACGACATCCATGCCAACACCGCGACCGGCCAGGCTTGAGAGGCTGGCGGTGGTGAAGCCCGGGACGAAGATCAGGTTGGTCAGGCGCTTGTCGTCGGCGTCCTCGCCGGGGGACAGCAGGCCGGTTTGAATGGCCTGGGTGCGGAT
>JAEUNV010000380.1 GCA_016790385.1 Zoogloea sp. | reverse complement strand
CGAAGGCGTTGCGTTCGTAGGTGATGATGGCAGCGAGGTCGGCGTCGGACAGCGTGGCTTTGAAGGCTTGCATGGCGGTGCCGGCCTTGCCGTTGAGGACGCGGTCCACGTGACTGTCGGGGATCAACTTGCCCTCCGGCGAGAGCAGCGGGCCGGTGACGATCTTGCTGCCCGCCAGGGCCGGGAAGGCCGGGGGCAGGCCCTGGCCTTCGGCCTGGTGGCAGGCGGCACAGTTCTTTTCGTAGCCGGCCTTGCCGGCGGCCAGCAGTTCGTCCTTGGTCCAGGCGCGGTCGCTGCCGGCTGCCGCGGCCGCCATCTCGGTCTTCTTCTTGTCCACCCAGGCGACGTACTCGGCTTCCGGGACGGCGCGCACCACCACAGGCATGAAGCCGTGGTCCTTGCCGCATAGCTCGGCACACTGGCCGCGATATACGCCGGGCTCCTCGATGCGCACCCAGGTTTCCCGCAGGAAGCCGGGAATGGCGTCGCGCTTGACGCCAAACTGGGGTACCCACCAGGTGTGGATCACGTCGGTGGAGGTAAGCAGGATGCGCACCTTTTTGCCCACCGGGAGCACGACTTCGTTATCCACTTCAAGCAGGTAGTTCTCGCCCTTTGCGGCCTTGCCCTCGATCTGCTCGCGGGGGGTGGACATGGTGCTGATGAACTTGATGCCGGAATCCGGATATTCGTACTGCCATTTCCACTGCAGACCGGTGACCTTGAGCACCATGTCGGCTTTGGTGCGCGTGTCTTCCATTTCGATCACCGCGTGGAAGGCCGGAATGCCCATGAGCACGAAGTCGATGAAAAGCAGGATGCCGAAAGGCACCAGCACCCAGAACCATTGCAACACACCCGTGGGGCCGGTGAAGGTGGCCGGAGCGGCGCCGTTGCTCTTGCGGTGCTTGACCATGGAATAGACCATGATCGAGAACACCACCACGAAGAGCACGGTGATGATCACCATGAACTCGTTGTGGATGTTCAGGGTGTCCCTGGCGATCGGGGTGACCGGGGTGGGGAAGTTCCAGGTGTAGTCGGCGAGGGCGCCGCCGGCGGCGAGAAGGAGGCTGAGTCCTGCGAAAAGCCTTCCATGGGGTCGGGGGTTGAGTCGGGTCAAGTCTCGGCCTCGTCTTGTCGTGGGATGATGATCAATGCCGATCTGCGGTCTGGCTGCGGAGGCGCCCGGACAGATCGGAGAAGAACTGGAGCCGCTGGGGCGGGGTCATCAGGCGACCCACCTGACAGCTGCGGCCATGGGAGCGGATGCAGATCAACGGGTCGGGTGTGTCGCCGGCCTCAAGGCTGACGCGGGCCCAGGCCGTGGGGAAGCTCAGTTGCCGATCCTCACCCGGGAAGCGGGTGGTGATGGTGAGGCGGCCATCTTCAAGACGGATGGTTTCGCTGGCCGAGTCGGCTCTATCAAGGGCGCGCAGGGCCATGTAAAGGGCGGCGAGTTCGAGGCCTGCAAAGGGAAGGACCAGCCATGCGCCGGCCAGCAGAAAGCCGCCGCTCACGAGCAGGCTCAGTGCAAGAATGCCGCAGACAAGGTTGCGGCGTGCTGTCGGGGTCAGGGAGCAGTTGGGTCGCGCAGTCCATTCCTGCGCGCCCGCTGCCTCTGTTTTTGTCATAGCCATGGCGTCTCCTCCAGGCCCTGTCTGCGACTATTTGACGCAGATCAATTTATTGGCACAGTGTAGCATCGGCTCGTGCTATTGCAGTGCACCGGAAATGTCGATAACTATTTGAAATTACGGTACAAATAAAATGATCACGTTGTTGCAACGCAGCATTCTGGCGCTTGGGGTGGTGGCGGCCCTCGTGGCTTGTTCTCCTTCAGGCGAGGGCGGGGTGGAGGGCGGTTTCGCCAGCACTGACATCACCGGCGCCAATTATGCGAAGGGCTTTCAGCTCACCGATCACACGGGGGCGCCGCGCAGCCTGGCCGACTATCGGGGCAAGGTGGTCACCCTGTTTTTTGGCTACACCCAGTGCCCGGATGTGTGTCCGACCAATCTGCTCGGTATGGCCGAAGTGATGCGGCAGCTTGGGCCGGATGCCGACAAGGTGCAGGTGCTGTTCATCACGGTGGACCCGGAGCGCGATACCCAGGCCTTGCTCGCCGAGTATGTCCCGGCCTTCGACAAGCGATTTGTCGGGCTCTTCGGCGATGCCGCCACAACCGCTGCCGTGGCCAGGGACTTCAAAGTCTTCTACCAGAAGCAGGGGGATACCAGCGGGCAGGCCTACACGGTCGATCATTCCACCGGAACCTATGTATTCGACCCCCAGGGGCGGCTGCGCCTTTATGTAAAGCATGGGGAGAAGCCGGAGGCGATCGTCGGCGATGTGCGCAAGCTGCTGGCCGGCAAGTAGCATCCTGGGGCGCTGAAAACATAAAGGGCAACCCGAGGGTTGCCCTTTATGCCGGGAGCCTGGCGTTCAGGCCAGTGCGGCGAGCTGGGTGCGCATCTTCTGCATGGCCTTGGCCTCGATCTGGCGGATGCGCTCGGCAGACACACCGTACTCGGCGGCCAGCTCGTGCAGGGTGGCGGCATCGCCTTCGGTCAGCCAGCGCCGACAGACAATGCTGCGACTGCGTTCGTCAAGGGTTGCGAGGGCCTCGTGCAGCCCTTCGTCCTGGAGACGGGCGGCCTGACGTCGGGCCAGCACGTCCGAAGGTTCGGCGTGGGGGTCGGCCAGATAGGCGATGGGGGCGAAGCGCTCCTCGTCATCGTCATTGCCCCCTTCCAGGGCCATCTCCTGGCCGGACAGGCGGGTTTCCATCTCGCGGACTTCTTCCGGCTTGACGCCGAGCTGCTGGGCCACGGCCAGTACTTCCTCGCCCTGTAGCGTGCTGCTGCTGCTCTTCATGCTGCGCAGGTTGAAGAACAGCTTGCGCTGGGCTTTGGTCGTGGCGATCTTGACCAGACGCCAGTTCTTGACGATGTATTCGTGGATTTCGGCCTTGATCCAGTGGATCGCAAACGACACCAGACGCACGCCGCGGTCGGGGTCGAAGCGCTTGACCGCCTTCATCAGGCCCACGTTGCCTTCCTGGATCAGGTCGGCATGGGGCAAACCGTAGCCCAGGTAACCGCGGGCAATGGCCACCACCAGACGCAGGTGGGAAAGCACCAGCTTGCGCGCCGCCTCCAGGTCTTCGTTTTCCCGGAAGCTGTGGGCGAGATCGGACTCTTCCGTCTCGGTCAGCAGCGGGATGCGATTCACGCTCTGGATGTACTGATCCAGGCTGCCAACCGCGGACGGGACGGGAAACGACAGGGTGTGGGACATCTGCAACTACCTCCTTCGCTCAGATATTAGCACTCCCGGCCTGAGAGTGCTAAGGGGGCGAATGGTTCCGGGAAAATCCAT
>JAEUNV010000382.1 GCA_016790385.1 Zoogloea sp. | reverse complement strand
GCTGCGGTGAGTGCCCTGATCCATGCTTGAACACGGCGGGCGTTTGCGTCAGGCCGCGCGGCGCTACGGCATCCCGCTGGCGGAATGGGTGGACCTGTCCACCGGGATCAACCCGCAAGCCTACCCCGTGCCGCCCCTGGCACCGGCGGTGTGGCAGCGCCTGCCCGAGACGGATGACGGGCTGGAGGCCGCTGCCGCCGCGTATTACGGCAGCCCCCATCTGCTGCCGGTGGCCGGCTCCCAGGCTGCCATTCAGGCGCTACCAGCGTGTTTCTCGCCGCGGCGGGTGCTTACCCTTGCCCCGACATACGCTGAACATCCCCATGCCTGGCGTGCTCATGAGGTCCGGGCCGTCTCCGCTGAAGGGATTGCCGCCGCGCTGGGGGAGGCGGACATCCTGCTCCTCGTCCAGCCCAACAATCCGGACGCTCAGCGTTTCCCCCGGGACCAGCTGCTCGCCTGGCGCGCGGAGCTGGCGGCCCGTGGTGGCTGCCTGATCGTGGACGAGGCCTTCATTGACGCCGACCCGGCCGACAGCCTGGTGCCCCTCGCCGGCCGGCCCGGCCTGGTGGTGCTGCGCTCGGTGGGCAAGTTCTTCGGGCTGGCCGGGGCGCGGGTAGGTTTTGTTTTCGCCGAGCCCGCCGTGCTCGATGTGCTGGCGGAACGGCTTGGGCCGTGGGCCGTGTCGGGTCCGGCCCGTCAGGTGACGGCGGCGGCGTTGGCGGACACGGTCTGGCAGGCCGAGGCCCGGCGCTGCCTGGCCCGTGACAGCCGCCGGCTGGCCAGCCTGCTTGATGAGATGGGTCTGGCCGGGGGTGGGGGAACTGCGCTGTTCCAGTGGCGTCCGACACCCCACGCGCCGGCGGTCCACGATGCCCTTGCCGCAAAGGGCATCCTGACCCGCCTGTTCGAGGCGCCGGCCGGCCTGCGCTTCGGCTTGCCGGCGTCCGAATCCGAGTGGGCCCGCCTTGCCGCGGCCCTTGCCAAAATCTGACTCCACCGGGAGAACCGCCCCCATGCATCAACCCCTACTGGCCTTGGGCCTCCTGCTGGCCGCCGGCCTGATCGGCACGGCCAATGCCGCCGTTGATGTCACCGACGACCAGGGGCAGAACATCCTCCTGGCTCAGCCCGCCCGACGCATCGTCAGCCTGGCACCCCATGTAACCGAGCTGCTGTATGCCGCCGGGGCCGGCGACAAGGTGGTTGGCGTTGTCCAGTACAGCGACTACCCGGAGGCGGCAAAGAAGGTGGCCCGGGTGGGCGGCTACACCTCGGTGGATATGGAAAAGGTGGTGGCCCTCAAGCCCGACCTTGTGGTGGCCTGGAAGAGCGGCAATCGTGATGCCCACCTGGATAAGCTGCGTGGGCTGGGCATCCCGGTGTTCATCAATGAACCGCGCAAGATCGAGGACGTGGCCCGCAGCCTGTCGCAGCTGGGCCGGCTGGCCGGCACCGAAGCCGTGGCCGAAGGTGCCGCCAAGGCCTTCCGCGAACGCCATGCAGCTTTGCAGGCCCGATATTCCACCCGGCCCAAGGTGCGCACCTTCTACGAGATCTGGAACCGCCCGTTGATGACCATCAACGGGGAGCACCTCATCGCCGACGTGATCCGCCTGTGTGGCGGCGAGAATGTCTTCGCCCGTCTGCCGGTGCTGGCCCCCACCATTGATACCGAGGCGGTGCTGGCTGCCGCGCCGGAAGTGATCGTGG
>JAEUNV010000356.1 GCA_016790385.1 Zoogloea sp. | reverse complement strand
CGCAAGCCACCCCACCATGTCATACGCCCCATTCATCAAGGAGATCGGCCGCGGGCCGAAAGGCTCCAAACCCCTGACCGCCGAACAGGCCGAATCCCTTTTCGGCGACATGATGGACGGCCGTGTTCCCGACCTGGAACTAGGCGCCATCATCCTGTCCATGCGCATCAAGGCCGAATCGCCCGACGAGCTGCTGGGCTTCCAGCGCGCGCTCGATGCCCGGACCGCCCACATCACCGTCCCCCCCGGGCCGCGCCTGGTGGTTCTGCCCACCTACAACGGCGCACGCCGGCAGGCAAACCTGATGCCCTTGCTGGCCCTGCTCCTCGCCCGGGAGGGCATTCCGGTGCTGATTCAGGGCCGCCACGACTTTGAAAGCCGCGTCAGCCCCTTCACCCTCCTGGCAGCCCTTGGCATCACTCCGGCAGAGAGCATCCCGGCGGCGGAGGCCGAGCTGGGTGCCCGGCACCTCGCCTGCCTGCCCCTGGATGCCCTGGCCCCCGGCCTCGACCCGCTGCTCGCCCTGCGACCACGCCTCGGTGTGCGCAACAGCGCCCACACCCTGGCCAAACTCCTCGACCCGGCTCCCGGCCACAGCGTGCGCGTGGTATCGGTGACGCACCCCGAGTACCTGGAGCGCATGCACGAACATCTGGTCGCCCAGGGCGGGGCCGCCATGTTGCTGCGCGGCACCGAGGGGGAGGCCTTTGCCAACCCACGTCGCCGCCCGCGCCTGGAAGCCTTCGCCCACGGGCAGGCGAGTGTGGCCTTTCCCGCCGAGGAAGGTGGCGCCCCACCCATCGAAGGGCAGGCCGACAACCCCGAAGTCAACGCCAACGCGGCCCTCATCCAGGCCATGTTCGACGGAAGCCTGCCGGTGCCCCAGCCGATCCTCGACCAGGTGGAGGTGCTGCGACAGCTCAGCCTGACTCCCCGGGATTAACGCCGTCGCCGTCGGGCGCCGCGGGAAGCCGTTGACCTTTCAAGTACGGGTGCTTAAATCCAAAGTCCATGGCCCGGGCATATGCCGGGCACCATCGCCCGCCAACGGCCGCAGTCCGGCCCAAACCGGGCGTCAAGAAAGGGAGAACAATCATGAGCAAGACGGCACTGTGCATCGGCATCAATGACTATCCGGGAACACAGAACGACCTTTCAGGTTGCGTCAATGACGCCAACGACTGGGCCGCGGCCCTTACCGCCCGGGGCTTCACCGTAACCAAGCTGATCGACAGCCAGGCCACCAAGGCCGCCATGGTTTCAGCCATGAGCGCCCTCATCTCCGGCGCGGCAAAGGGTGACACCGTCGTCATCACCTATTCCGGTCACGGCACCTGGGTGCCCGACCAGAACGGTGATGAACCCGACGGTCGTGACGAAGGCCTGTGCCCTTGGGACATCGGATCGGGCAAGGTGCTCCTCGACGACGAGATTGCGGTGATCTTCGGCAATCATGCGCCAGGCGTTCGTGTCCTGCTGATCTCCGACAGCTGCCACTCGGGCAGCGTCACCCGCGGCGACGACAGCGACCTCGACCCCGGCATGCCCCGCGCCCGCTTCCTGCCACCCAGCGTATGGATGAAGCCTGAGGATCTGCCCCCGGCAAGCAGGGGCCTCACCCTTCCCAGCCTCGGTGGCCTGTCGCGCAGTGGCGGCGATTTGCTGATGGCCGGCTGCACCGACACCCAGTTCAGCTGGGACACCAGTTTCAAAGGCCGCCCCAACGGCGCCTTCACCTACTACGCCCTCAAAGCGCTGGCTGCCCTGCCGGCCAGCGCCAGCTATTCGCAGTGGTTCAAGGCCATCAGCCCCAGCTACCTGCCCACCAACCAGCTGCCCCAGAACCCGCAGATCTTCGGCAGTCGCACGGCCAA
>JAEUNV010000327.1 GCA_016790385.1 Zoogloea sp. | reverse complement strand
TGCGGTGATTGAGAAAATGGTCGATGCGCAGGATTTCGCCCCGTTCGACGGTGGCTTCGGTTTCGATGCGGCGGACCAGGGGGGCGTAAGGGGCGGTGAGATCGAGGTGCGGGCTCATGGGGTCGGGAGGGTAAGAGGCCGATTCGGCGGGGGCGTGCACGGGATTGTAGCGATTCGACATTCACTCGCCCGTGGCGGTTTCCGCAAGTGTGCGCAGACGGCCGCGGACAAGGGCGATGTGCTCGCGCAGGGTGTAGAGCTCATTACTGAAGGCCAGGGGGAGCTTGCGATGGGTCGCGCGGTCCTCGATGCGATCGAGTCGGGCGAGGAAGGCCGCAACCTGATTGGCGCCGGGCGGTGTGGTGCCACGGTCGATCTCGGCCTCCAGAAACTTCAGCTCTCCGTACCAGCGGTATACCCGGGCACGCATGCGCCAGTTGTACAGGGCCGGCAAGACCCGCGAGAGGGGGATCACCACCGCGATGAGGGGCAGCAGCATGACGATCAGGCGGTCGATCAGCACCGCCAGCCAGAAGGGCAGGTAGCGTTGCAGGAAGGGCGGGCCGCTATCGTAAAAGCGCTGGGCCGAGGGGTGCAGGGGCAGGGCATGATCGAGGGGCCGGGGAAAGCTGTTGGCGGCCTGGAGCAGCCCCGGGGCGCTGTGGATCTCGCGGGCATGCTTGAGCAGCAGTGTGACGATGGCCGGGTGGATGTCGGCCCTGGCCACCAGGTTGGCGGTGGCGGCAACCAGCTGGATGTCCCGGGACGGGTGGTCGCTGCGGATGTCGATGGCCGCCCGGGGGAGGGTGATTCTGCCCAGGTGGGGGAAGTGTCGACCGTAGCCTTCGGCCTGGGCAAAGTTGAGCAGCTTGATGCCCTCGGCGTGGAGCAGGGCGCTCACCACCGGCGCCTGGGGGGCACCCACCACGAAAAAGGCATCCACATCGCCGCGCTTGAGGGCATCCACGGCGTCCATGCCGCCGATGGAGCGCAACTGCGGGTCATTGGTGGCAAAGCCGTTGGCCGCCAGGAGCTGCAAGGCGAAAAGTTGTGCGCCGCTGCCGGGCAGGCCCACGGCCATACGACGCCCGCGTAGCTGGGCAATGCGGTCCAGGTCGCCCTGGCCCCGATAGAACACCCACACCGGTTCCAGGTACATGCTGCCCAGGGTGGCCAGATCTTCCGATTCCGGCTCGTTGGCAATGCCGCCCTGGATGAAACCCACGTCCACGCTGTCATCGGTTTTGAGGCGGCGCAGGTTTTCCACCGCGCCGGAGGACGGGCGCAGCTCCACCTCGATGCCGTCCTGGGCGAGCTTTTCCCGGTAGCGTTCGCCGAAATAGTGGTAGGCCCCGCCGGGGGCGCCGGTGGTCATCACGATCTTCCGGGGAGCGGCCGGGCGCACAAACTGCCAGGCCAGGGCAAAGGCGGCGATGACCACGATCAGGGCCGGCAGGGCAAACATCAGCAGATCGCGGCGGTTTGAGGCGTCGCTGGAAGTGCGGGTCAGGCGTCGCATGGCGCGGGGCTCTCCGGCGGGCAGGGGCGAAGGGGCAGGCCGCAGATATTACCGCCCGCCATCCGACTGCGGCGCAAAGTCCTTTGTTGCAGCGCGATGTTGCGTTACATTGCGCGCCCGGCCAGGCCTTGAATGAAAACGATTTTTCCCCCATGACGCGCCTCATCCTCGCTCCGATGGAAGGCCTTGCGGACGATGTTCTCCGCGAGGTGCTGACCCGTGTCGAGGCTTACGATCACGCGGTGACCGAGTTCGTGCGGGTTTCCGGCACCGTCCTGCCCTTGCGGGCCTTCACCCGGCTGTCTCCCGAGCTGCGTAGTGGCAGCGCGACGTCGAGCGGCACCCCGGTGCGTGTGCAGCTGCTCGGGTCCGATCCGGCCTGCCTGGCCGACAATGCGGCCCAGTTGATACGCCTGAGCCCGGCCGGGGTGGATCTGAACTTCGGCTGCCCGGCGCCCACGGTCAATCGTCACCGGGGCGGGGCGGCGCTGCTCGATGAACCCGAGCTGCTGCACGCCATTGCCCGTGCCGTGCGCAAGGCCGTGCCGTCGCACATCCCCTTCACGGCCAAGATGCGTCTGGGTGTTGCCGACACCGGTCGGGCGCTCGACTGTGGCCGGGCGCTGGCCGAAGGGGGCGTGGATGGCCTGGTGGTGCATGCGCGCACCAAGGCCGACGGCTACCGCCCGCCGGCCCATTGGGAGTGGGTGGGGCGCATCGCCGACGTGGTGGCCGTGCCGGTGGTGGCCAACGGGGAGGTCTGGAACGAGGACGACTGGCGGCGCTGTCGTGCGGT
>JAEUNV010000325.1 GCA_016790385.1 Zoogloea sp. | reverse complement strand
GCCGAGCAGGGCCATCCAGCGCACGATCACCGCATCGTGGTGATAGCGGGCCACCTCGGGGAAATTGCCGGCCTCCGAGATCATCAGCTTGCAGATTCCACCCAGGTCGGTGGAGCCCACCTTGTCCCACCAGCCTTGCAGGATCTCCCGCAGCAGGCGCTCGGGATCGTCCCGCAGCGTCTCCAGCTTGGCCTCGAATTCCTCGAACAAGGGCACCACGCCTTCTTCGATCACCGCCTTGAAGAGCGCATCCTTGCTGTCGAAGTAAAGGTAGAGGGTGCCCTTGGAGACACCCGCCCGGGCCGCCACCTCATCCAGCCGGGTGGCGGCAAAACCCTTTTCGATGAACAGGGACAGGGCCGCCGCGGCAAGCTCGGCCGGACGGGCCTCCTTGCGACGCTGGCGGCGAATGACTTCGACGGGGCTCATGGCGGCTCACCATTTAATAACTGACTGGTCAGTAATTTAGTAAATGGCAAGGCCGATGTAAAGCCATCGTCGCAATACGCCCTCCCCCGAACGGGCTTACAAGCCCTCGGAAGACGTGCGCCAGTCATCGCCCGCGGTCGGGGTTTGCCCCGTGCGGCACAGCCCTGGCTGCGTGCGATGGTCTTGTCCGCACACGCTCAGCGCAGACTGACCCGCGTTCCGGCGGGCACCAGAAAGGCCGCCCCCATCAGCGCCTCGTAAGGCTGCTGGCCGCTCATCACCTGCGGCCGCCCTCCCGCGCCGGGCTGCAAGCGCTCCGGACGGACGCCTTCCGGTACGCTCCAGCGCTCCACCAGACGGCCACTGTAGGCGTCGAGCACATCCAGCCCCCGCCCCCCCAGTACCCACACGCGCCGCCCCTCCCGCTGAAGGTGCACGGCCACGACCCGCCCGCGCCCGGCGGTGCGAAGGGTGGCCAGGGGTGTCACGCCACGGCTCAGATCCAGCACCTGCACCGCGCTGCCGCCCGCCTGGGTGACCAGCACCCACTTCAGGTCAGGCACCTCAAGCAGAACCTCCCCCGCCATGACAGCGCCGGCCGTGATGCCCAGTACAAGCGCAAGGAAGCAGCAGCGGACACATCGGAACATGACGGAACTCCCCATAAGCAACTTGACGAGACCTGACAGTAGCGGACAATTACTCACCTACACATATACGCTTTTCAAACAAAACATATTTCCGTACCGGCCACCTCAACCCGATTGGCCCGGCCCCTCGACCGATACACCTGAACACACCATGCTGCAGATCGTCCTCTCTGCCGACAGCCCGACGCCCCTTGTGGACCAGATCGTCACCGCCATCCGCACGCGCATCGATGACCGCATCCTCCGCCCGGGAGCGCGGCTGCCGCCCATCCGTCAGTTCGCCGAACAATATGGTGTTTCCCGCTTCACCGTGGTCGAGGCCTACGACCGGCTGGTCGCCCTGGGGCATCTGCAATCCCGCCGGGGCTCGGGTTTCTATGTGGCGAATCGTCCCCTGCCGGTGCGCCCGGCCCAGTCCGGCGAGGCCATGGAGCGGGCCATCGACGCTGCCTGGCTGATGCGCGAGATGGCCCAGGATGGCCCCGATCGCATCCTCGCCGGTGCCGGCAGCCTGCCCCCCGAGTGGCTGGATGAAGCCGGCGTACTGCGCGCCCTGCGCACCCTCAGCCGGCGCAGCGACGTGCGCCCGGTGAGCTACGGTTCGGCCCAGGGCTATGCCCCTCTTCGTGCCCAATTGCAGGTAAGGCTGGCGGAAATCGGCATTGGCGCCACCCCCGAGCAGATCGTCCTCACCTACGGCGTTCACCAGGCGCTCGACATCGTCTGCCGCTACTTTCTGAAACCCGGCGACTGCGTGCTGGTGGATGACCCCGGCTACTGGAACCTGTTCGGCAACCTGCGCCTTTACGGTGTGGCCCTGGTGGGCGTGCCGCGCACCCCGGAAGGCCCGGACGTGAAGGCGCTTGAAGAGATCCTCACCCACCACCAGCCGCGCCTGTTCTTCACCCAGTCGGTGCTGCACAACCCCACCGGCTGCAATCTGTCTCCGGCCAATGCCTTTCGCGTACTCCAACTGGCCGAGAAACATGACTTCATGGTGGTGGAGGACGACATCTACGGCGACATCGCCCCCGACGCCGCCACCCGCCTGGCCAGCCTCGACCAGCTCTCCCGGGTGATCTACACCGGCAGCTTCTCGAAAACCATCTCGGGCAATCTGCGCGTCGGCTTCCTCGCCTGCCGGCCCGACCTCGCCCACCTGCTCACCGATGTCAAGATCGTGTCGATGCTGTCGTCGGCGGAACTCGCCGAGCAGCTGATCCATCAGCTGCTCACCGACGGCCATTACCGCAAGCTGGTGGATCGCCTCAAGGGGCGCCTTACCGAGGCAACCGGCCACACACTGCGCCTGCTTGAACGGGTCGGGCTCCAGCCCGAACCCGAGCCCGCCGGCGGCCCCTTCGTGTGGGCGCGCATCCCCGGTATTGCCGACAGTTCCGAGCTGGCCCGCCGGGCGGCCCGGGAGAACATCCTGCTTGCCCCGGGCAACGTGTTCCGCCCCCAGAACCAACCCTCCGGCTTCCTGCGCTTCAACGTGGGCTTCTGCGCCCACCCGCGTTTCGAGCGCTTCCTCGGCGAAACCCTCACCACCATCGCGAATAGCCCGGCTGTGCCGCACCCGATGGTCAATAAGGCATAAAGTTATGCTGGATTGACCCGTTATTACGAAAAGAACGTCCTGCGGACGCCTCATTCAATCTGCCAGCCTATGGGAATCCACCGTGATCGAACAGGCACTACCCACACCTTGCAGTGCGACAAATCCGCGCGTCGAACCTCTGGTCGACTGGCTCGGCCTGGAAACCCAGTTCCGCGGCAAGACACGCTTTGTCACCGGCCTTGCCGAGAAGGCCTTGAAAAACTACCGAATCAGCGTCGAACGCCTTCACAGCCTTGCCATGGGCGGCGGCGAATATTCG
>JAEUNV010000306.1 GCA_016790385.1 Zoogloea sp. | reverse complement strand
TCGAACTTGACCTTCTTGCCGCCCAGGGTCACACCCTTGGCGTTGTACTCCTCAATGGCGAGGCGGACACCGTTTTCGATGTCCTTCCCCAGGTGGGCCTGGGTGCCGGTGAGGGGCGCAGCGACGCCCAGCTTGATGACTTCCTGGGCGTGGACGGCGGATGCACCAAGACCGAGCACGGCAAGGGCGACAAAGCGGTATTTCATGCGGGTTTCTCCTCTGGTTTGTACGGTACAGCGCTGACAAGCAACTTAGGGGCCGGGTCGCTCAGCGCGTGCGATAAAGCTGCTGCGCGGCCCGATTTATTGACACGATCTCAGGGGCGCGCCTCCCATTTTCCTGCATTGAACTGGTAGAGGGTCACGCCGCCCTCCCGGCTGTCGCCACTGGCGTCGAAGGCGATATTGCCGGTCACCCCCTTGAAGCCCAGCTTCTGCATGTGGGGCAGGTACTTGGCCGGCTCGGCGGAGCCAGCTGCCTTCATCGCCTCGATCAGGGCGGTGGTGGCGTCGTAGCTGTAAGGGGCATAGAGCTGCACGGGCACGCCGAAACGCTTTTTGAAGCGCTCGTTGAACTCCTTGCCGCCGGGCATCTTGTCCATGGGGATGCCCGCCTGGGTGCAATACACGTCACTGCTCATGGCCGCGCCGGCGATCTTGATCATCTCGGCGGTGCAGGCGCCGTCACCGCCCAGGTATTTGGCGGTGATGCCCAGCTGCTTCATCTGCTTGAGCAGCGGCGCCCCCTGGGCATCCATGCCGCCATAGAAAATCGCGTCGGGCTGCGCGGCCTTGAGCTTGGTGAGAATGGCGGCAAAGTCGGTGGCCTTGTCGGTGGTGAACTCGCGCCCCACTGGCGGGGTGCCGAGTTTCTTCAGGCTGTCCACCAGCGCGTCGGCGAGGCCCTGACCGTAGGCCGTGCGGTCGTCGATCACGGCGATGCGCCTGGCCTTCAGCACCTCGGTGGCAAAGCGGGCCATGGCGGCGCCCTGCTGGAGGTCGTTGGCAATGACCCGGTAGGTGGTCTTGAACTTCTGCTGGGTGAGCTTGGGGCTGGTGGACGACGGGGTGATGGCAGGAATGCCCGACTGCTCGTAGATGCGCGAGGCCGGAATCGACGCGCCGGAAGTCACATGCCCCACCACGCCCTTCACACCGGCATCGGCCAGACGCTGGGCCACCGTGGTGGCGGTGCGTGGATCAGCCTGGTCATCCTCGGCCTGTAGCTCGAACTTCACCTTCTGGCCGCCAATGCTCACGCCCTTGGCGTTGGCATCGTCCAGGGCGAGCTGGGCACCGTACTGCTCATCCTTGCCCACATGGGCAATCGGCCCGGTGAGGGGGCCGGCAAAGCCGATCCTGACCACGACATCGGCCAGGCTTGCCGAACTGCCCGCCACCATCACACCCGCCAGGGCCAGCTTCAATGCGCCGTGTTTCACCTGTTAATCCTCCGCAAAGGGTCTTCGTGCCAGAATGGGCACCCGACTGTTCCGCCCACAATGAAGTGGATTGTAACCAAGCCCGGCCGCTTTGGCGGGACGCGGCCCCATCCGGAGAATCCGCAATGCGCAGGCTGTTTTCCCATCTTGTCGGCGCCGTTGCCGTGGCCGGTCTGGCCGCCTGCGACGCAGTGACCCTGAATGAACTGAAGCCGGGCAGCTCCACCGGCTACGAAGTGCGCGACAAACTCGGCAAACCGGGCATCGAATGGCGCAATGACGATGGCAGCGTGACCTGGGAGTATTCACGGCAGCCGGAGGGGACGGAGTGTTTCATGGTGACGGTGGGGCCCGACAACGTCCTGCGCAGCATCGAAAACGTGCTCACACCTCAGAACTTTGCGCGGGTTCAACCGGGCTGGACAAAAGACCAGGTGCGCCGCCTGCTCGGCAAACCGCGCTCGGTACAGGTTTTTGCCCTCAAGAAGGAAGAGGTGTGGGACTGGCGCCTGCCCCCCGAAGTGAGTGCCGAAGTGTTTTTCAACATCCACTTCGCTGAGAACGGTCTGGTCAGCACCACCAGCCGCTCTATCCAGCACCAGCGCTGAGTCTGGCGCCGGTCCTGGCGCATGGCCTGACAATTTCCTCAAGCCGGGGCTTGCGGGGCCGATACTTACGGCAACGTCATGCCCTGGAACCCGCCATGCGTCACAACCTGCCCGTCACCCAGAACGAGTACCCCATTGCCGACGGTGCCGCCATCATCAGCCGCACCGATTCCGCCGGAAACATCATCTACTGCAACGAAGAGTTTGTGGTGGCCAGCGGATTCACGCGCGAGGAGGTCGTCGGCAAGCCCCACAACATCGTCCGCCACCCCGACATGCCCTCCGAAGCCTATCGGGACATGTGGGCCACCCTGCAACGCGGCCGCCCCTGGAGCGGCATCGTCAAGAACCGGCGCAAGAATGGTGACTTCTACTGGGTTCGCGCCACCGCCACCCCCATTGCCGACGGCTCGGGCTACATGTCGGTACGCATCAAGGCCAGCCGCGAAGAAATCGCCACGGCCATCGCCCTCTATGCCCGCATGCGGGAAAATCCCCGAGTCCGTCTGGCGGAGGGGCGGCTTCTCCCCACCGGGCTGGCCGCCACGCTGTCGAGGCTGCTCCCCCGAGCAAACCTCGCAACACGGATCGGCCTGATCAGTGGCGGCCTGTCCGCACTTTGCATACTGGCCGGCGCGGCGGGCTTGCATTCCGCCAGCCACAGCCGGGAGGCCATGGGTGCCCTGATCGAGGAGCAGTCCCGGCTCCTGACGCAGCTCCCCGCGGACGCCGCCGCTCCCCCACACCTGAAGACACTCGCCGACGCGGGGGCGGCCGCCCTCACCCGGGTCGATGCCGACCGCGCCTACACCGAAGGGGTGCTGTTTGCATTACTCGGCGGCGGGCTGAGTGTTGCGGCCCTGGCCACCGTTCTGCTCGTGCGGCGCCTGCGCCACTCCGTCGAAGCCGGCAAGCACACCGCCGCGGCCATTGCGGCCGGTGACATGCTGCAACCCCTGCCCCCCGCCAGCGAGGACGAGCTGGGCAGCCTGATCGTGCACATGGCCGTGATGCGCAACAACCTCCATGAGCTGATCGCCTCGATCCGCAACGAGGTCAGGGTGCTGCTCGGCAACGCCAGCGGCCTCAGCGCCACGGCGGGGGACACGCGGGTGCTGGCCGAGGCCCAGTCGGAATCGGCAACCGCGATGGCCAGCGCCATCGAACAGCTTTCCGTGTCCATCGATCACATCAGCGACCATGCGCGGGAATCCCGCGAGCTTTCCGAACGCTCCGGCACCCAGGCAGCCCTCGGCTCCCAGGTGATCGGCGACGCCCTTGCCGAAATGCAGGTCATTGCCGACTCGGTCAATCAGACCGCCCAATCGGTGCGCAATCTTGAGAGCCTGTCCAGCGAAATCTCCATGATCGTCGGGGTGATCCGTGAGATCGCCGACCAGACCAACCTGCTGGCCCTGAATGCGGCCATCGAAGCGGCGCGGGCGGGTGAATCGGGCCGCGGCTTTGCCGTCGTTGCCGACGAAGTGCGCAAGCTGGCCGAGCGGACATCCAATTCCACCTCGGAGATCGCCGCCATGATCGAGCGCCTCCAGGCCGCCACGCGCCGCGCTGCCGACGACATGGATGGCGGCGTGGCGAGGGTGAGCCGGGGGCTCACCCTCGCGGACGAGGCGGGCCATACCATCGATCACCTACAGGAAGGCAGCCGCCTCGTTCTCGGCTCGGTGGAAGGCATCACCCTCGGGCTGGGGGAGCAATCATCCGCCGCCCGGGACATCGCCCAGCGCGTGGAGCAGGTTGCAAGCGCGTCGGAATCCAATGCGGCCAGCGCCGCTCGAATCACCCGCGCAGCGGGCGAACTCGAACAGCTGGCGCGCACACTGGAGACGCTTTCCACCCGTTTCCGCATTGCTTGAGCGGATCAGACGGGCCATCCAGGTGCTCCACCGTGCACTTTGCATGGAGCATCTGTTCATTTTCGAAACACCCGAACGAAGCGGACGCTGCGGCGCAGCACATCGTCGCTTTCCCCGCAAGGCACTGATCGAATTAGACTTTTGACCAATAAACAGGACTAATCTCACGCTGGCACGCCCCCTGCTGATTGAAGACAACGCTTAACGAAGCGTTTTCAAACCAAATCCAGGAGGAGACTTCCATGCTGTATGCATTGCCCGGTTCCGCCGACGCCAAGATCCAATACAAGTCCAAGTACGACAACTTCATCGGCGGCAAGTGGGTCGCCCCGGTCAAGGGTCAGTATTTCGATGTCATCACCCCGATCACCGGCCAGCCCTACACCCAGGCTGCCCGCTCGACCGCAGAAGACGTCGAACTGGCCCTGGACGCTGCCCACGCCGCGGCTGACAAGTTCGGCCGCAGCCCGGTTGCCGAGCGCGCCAACCTTCTCCTGAAGATCGCTGATCGCCTGGAAGCCAACCTGGAAAAGCTGGCTTACGCCGAGACGGTCGATAACGGCAAGCCCATCCGCGAAACCCTGAACGCCGACATCCCGCTGGCTGTCGACCACTTCCGCTACTTCGCCGGCTGCCTGCGCTCGCAGGAAGGCTCCCTGTCCGAGATCGACGAGAACACCGTCGCCTACCACTTCCATGAGCCCCTGGGCGTCGTCGGCCAGATCATCCCCTGGAACTTCCCGATCCTGATGGCCGCCTGGAAGCTGGCTCCCGCCATCGGCGCCGGCAACGTGGTCGTGCTCAAGCCCGCCGAATCCACCCCGATCTCCATCCTGGTGCTGGCCGAGCTGATCGCCGACCTGCTGCCCCCGGGCGTGCTGAACATCGTCAATGGCTTTGGCCGCGAAGCCGGCATGCCGCTGGCCACCAGCAAGCGCATCGCCAAGATCGCCTTCACCGGCTCCACCGCCACCGGCCGCGTGATCGCCCAGGCCGCTGCCACCAGCCTGATCCCCGCCACCCTGGAACTGGGCGGCAAGTCCCCCAACGTGTTCTTCGAAGACATCGCCGCCGCTGACGACGCCTTCTTCGACAAGGCCGTGGAAGGCCTGGTGCTGTTCGCCTTCAACCAGGGCGAAGTGTGTACCTGCCCGTCCCGCGCGCTGATCCAGGAATCCGTGTACGACAAGTTCATCGAGCGTGCCGTCGCCCGCGTCAAGATGATCAAGCAGGGCAGCCCGCTCGACACCGACACCATGATCGGTGCCCAGGCTTCCGCCGACCAGCTCTCCAAGATCAAGGCCTACCTGGAAATCGGCAAGGGCGAAGGCGCCGAAGTGCTCGTCGGTGGCCAGCAGGCTCACCTGGGTGGCGAACTGGCCGGCGGTTACTACGTGCAGCCGACCCTGTTCAAGGGCCACAACAAGATGCGCATCTTCCAGGAAGAGATCTTCGGACCGGTGCTGGCCGTGACCACCTTCAAGGACGAAGCCGAAGCCCTCGAGATCGCCAACGACACCGTCTATGGTCTGGGTGCCGGCGTGTGGAGCCGCGATGGCGCCCGCGCCTTCCGCATGGGCCGCAACATCAAGGCCGGCCGCGTATGGACCAACTGCTACCACGCCTACCCGGCCCATGCTGCCTTCGGCGGCTACAAGGAATCGGGCATCGGCCGTGAAACCCACAAGGTCATGCTCGACCACTACCAGCAGACCAAGAACCTGCTGGTCAGCTACAGCCCGAACAAACTGGGTTTCTTCTGATCCAAGTGTTGTACGTGTAAGGCAAGGTGTTACGGGGCGAGGTGACTCGCCCCATTTTTTTCGTCTGTTTCACGGAAGGACCCAACCATGGTCGAACGCATCGTCGCCACAGGGGCGGCGCTACAGTTCATTGAAGAGCTGCGCGCCGAATTCGGCCCGGTGATGTTTCTGCTCTCCGGAGGTTGCTGCGACGGCAGCGTGCCCAACTGCTACAAGGTCGGCGAAGTGTTGCCCGGACAGACGATGATCCTGCTCGGCCAGGTGGGTGGCGCCGATTTCTACCTGGGCCATCAGGAGTTCCAGTATTACGAGAACTGCCAGTTGAGCCTCGATGTGCAGCCCGGCAACGGCGGAGACTTTTCCCTCGACTGCGGCCGCGGCAAGGCGTTCACGACGCACTCCCGACTGCTGTCCGACACTGAACGCGCCGCACTCCGGCCCATCCACCTCGACTAGTCCGCGACGCCCAACGCGGGATCGCGCCTCACTCGGGTACGACCACCATTGAACCGTCCGGAAGGCGGTAGGCCGTGCCGGCCCTCACCCCACCCTCCGCCGAGGCGGCCTCCCCCTCGCCCTGAAAGTGTTCAAGCTTCCTGGCCGCCGGCACGGACTGCTGCGCCCCATCGACGGCGTGTCGTGCCATCGTCAGCAGCAGCGCCGCCACCAGGACCAGGAAGACGTCGATCAGATTGACGAGGGACAGGAGCGGATCATCGTCACCTTCATCATCAAGACGCTGACGGAGGCCGCTCATCGGCTCACCTCCGCCTTCTCGAGAGCCAGCAGATCACTGGCATACCAGCGACGGCGCACGTTGACCACCCAGTAGCCCAGCGCGGCCGCGATCAGGGCGAGGATCACTGCCGAAAAGGCCACCATCAGGCTGCGGGACACATCCCCCAGCTCACCGTCGCCCAGCGCCTTGAGCGCCGGCCCCATCGGAATCATGGTGGCCGCGAGGCCGAGCATCGGCGCCACCCGCGTGGCAATGCGGGCAAACTCCAGGCGGGCCAGTGCCAGCGCCTCCAGATCGACAAGCCGCAAGCCGGGGTCCCGACGGCGGGCTTCAAACAGTTCAAAGCCTGCCGCCAGCCCCGTCCTGCGCTGGCGCGCCTGCCAGAGAAAGGCCCCGAGGGCGTAGAAGGCGTGCAGGAAAAGCACGCCGATGGCGAGCAGGACAGGTATCAGGAACAACTGGCTGGCGGAATACATCAGGCCTTCGATGGTTTGGTTCATGGATCAGGCTCCGTGGGACAAGAACAAGGGCCGCCCGTGCCGCTGACGGAACGCACCGATCAGCGTGAGCGTCAGCAGCAGGGTGGTCAGTACGGCGGACTGCATCCATGCCGCCGCGGGCGCATCGGGAGACACGGGGGCCAGACGCTGGCCTGTCAGCCGCGGCTGCGCAAGGGGGGCGGAAGGCGTCGCTGGCGGCGTTGCTGCCTCCGCCACGAGACGATGGGCCTCCGAGACCAGGCGAGGCGCCACCGGCGCACGGGCGGGCCGGGCTGGCGAGGCCGGTTGGCCGGGCACGGCCGCTTCTTCGAGCAGGACACCGGGCAGAGGCGCGGCACCGGCCACCGGCGGGGCGTCCCCCACGCCACGGGCCTGACCATCGCGGTCACCCACGTGATAGCCGGTGCGCAGAAACTCGATGGCGTCCGGATTGCCCTCCGCGGCGGCGGCTTCGAACCAGCTACGCGCGGCGGTCACATCTCGGGGCACCCCCTTGCCTTCGTGCAGGGCGCTCGCGTAATGAAGCTTGCCGAGGGTGGCGTAGGGGGAATCGCCGGACTGGGCGGCACGGCGCATCAGCTCGGCGGCGGCAGGCAGATCGGGTTTGCCAAGGGCGCCGTCCTGGAGCATCAGCGCCTTCCAGATCATGGCGCCAACGTAACCCGCCTCGATGCAACGGTCGAAGATGCGCATGGCCGTTTCGTGGTCGCCGCATTTCTCGAACAGGTAGCCCTTGCTGCACACCACCATGCTGGCTGGCTGATCGGCCATGTATTCGAGGGTCTGGTCGCCCACCACATGGGCCAGATCGGTGGGTTCGTCCGTCTGCGGCACCGGCCCGCCGCAAAAGAGATTGGCGGCCGGCACATTGCCGGACAGCAGGGACATGGCCAGCAGAGCCGCCATTGAGGGTATTCGCATGCTCGTTCCCGGGTGGAAGGCGGA
>JAEUNV010000294.1 GCA_016790385.1 Zoogloea sp. | reverse complement strand
TGGATGTTCTTGATGGATGACCGGGTGATGCTCAACCGTTCGGTGATGAGCAAGTTCGGCTTTCACCTGGGCGAAGTGACCCTGAGTTTTCGCAAGCGAGACTAGTCATGGGCCGGGGCTGGTTTGAACCGCTGAACACGCCGATCACCGACTGGCAGGGCCGGCGGGTATGGATCGTTGGCGCCTCCTCGGGCATCGGGGCGGCGCTGGCGGCTGAACTGGACGCCCGCGGCGCGCGGCTGGCCCTGTCGGCGCGGAGTGCCGAGCGGCTGCGTGAAGTGGCCGGGGGCTTGCGTGATGCCCTGGTGCTGCCCTTCGACGTGACCGACGCGCACGCCTTCACCCCGGCCATGACGCAGTTGCTGGAAGCCTGGGGCGGGGTGGATCTGGTGATCCTCAATGCCGGCACTTATCTCCCCTTGCGGGCGTGGGAGCTGACCCCCGACAACGCCCGTCATACCGTGCACACCAACCTCCTGGGGGTGATGAACGGTGTGGCCGCGGCCGCGCCGCAACTGCTTCTCCAGGGGCAGGGGGCGCTGGCCATCGTGGGCAGTGTGGCGGGTTATCGGGGCTTGCCCAAGGCTCTGGCCTACGGGCCGAGCAAGGCGGCCCTGATCAATTTTGCCGAGACCCTGTACCTCGATCTGGCCCCGAAGGGGGTGTCCGTGTTTCTGATCAATCCGGGCTTTGTCGCCACGCCCCTCACCGCGGGAAACGATTTCAAGATGCCCGCCTTGATCTCTGCGCCCGATGCCGCCGCGCGCATCGTGAGGGGGTTCGCCCGGGGCGTTTTTGAGATCCACTTTCCCCGGCGTTTCACCTGTTTCCTGAAGTTGCTGAGCATGCTGCCCGACCGGCTCTATTTCGGCCTCATCGCCCGGAGCACCGGCCTGTGATGGATACGCGACAGGCGCTGGAGAGGGTGGTCGAGTTCTACGAAACCCTGTCCCCTTCGAGTCTGGCCCGCATCGCCCAGGTGTATGCAGCCGACGCATGTTTCAAGGATCCTTTCAATGATGTCTGCGGGCTTGCCGCCATCGAGAGCGTGTTCCGGCATATGTATCAACAGGTGCTCGACCCAAGGTTTCGGGTCACGCACTCGATGGGGGAGGGCGGCGAGGCCTGGCTGGCCTGGGAGTTCCGCTTTCGTTTCCGGGGCTGGAGGGCGGGGGAGGTGCAGTGCATCCGAGGCGCCACCCATCTGTGCTTCGCGAGCGATGGCCGGGTGGCCAGCCACCGGGATTACTGGGACACGGGCGAGGAGCTGTTTGCCCGCTTGCCGCTGGTGGGTGCGCTTATGGGCTGGCTGAGGCGGCGGCTGGCTGCGCCCCAAGGCCGCTGACCCACTACCTTTGCGCGGGGAGGGCTTTGTAAATGATTGCGTCAAAGGGCCTTTCCGTCATCATGTTTAACCCGTCTGCGCGTGGATAGTCTTAAAATTCAATGAGATTTTCTGCATGCTGAATCGTTGGCGTGCGCAAGGATTGAGCGGAGCAGCGGAATGACCACACAGACGCACATTGACTACGCCTTTCAAGCCTACGCGGTTCCTCGTCGAGATGCGGACGGTAAATGGGACGGCTGGTACGACCTGTTCAGCAGCACGGGGCGTGCTCTCCGAAGCTTTGTCCGCGTACCCTCCCGCGAGGGGTTCGATGATCCGACGCTTGCCTGTGAGGCGGCAAAGATCCTGGCCGAATGGGACATCGAGGACGGGCAAGCCTTGAAGCGCTCCCCCGTCGGCCCTTAAGGCGCCGGCCCACCGGGGCTTTCCTGCCTCTCCAGGCGCACGCGCAGGGCGGCGGCCACCGCCGCCAGCAGACGGTTTTCCAGGGTGCGCAGGCATCGCATCCGC
>JAEUNV010000276.1 GCA_016790385.1 Zoogloea sp. | reverse complement strand
TTCGCCACCGGCCCGGGCTCGGAAGTGCAGCGCCCCCTGGCCATCGTGGTGATCGGCGGCCTCGTCAGCGCCACGACCCTGACCCTGCTGCTTCTGCCCCTACTCTACCGGCGCTTCGGTGTCGCCCCCACGCTCAGCCCGGAGCACGCATCATGAATTCCACCGCCGACACCCATGTCGTACTCACCCTCGTGGTTCCCCCGGAGGCGGAGGAAGCCCTGCTCGAAACCCTGCTCGACCATCCGCACCTGGTCCCGGGATTCACGTCCCAGCGGATCGAGGGCCAGGGACAGCAGGTGACCTTCGTCGGCACGGCAGAGCACGTCCGAGGCCGGGCGGCCTATCGCCGCGTCGAGTTGGTCCTCCCCCCGGGCAATGCCGACCGGCTGCTCGACCTCCTGCGTCGGGAGTTTGCCTCCCCCCGCGTGTTTTACTGGGTGGTGCCTGCCCTCAGCAGTGGGAGGTTGGCGTGATGAACAGCCTTGCCACCCTGTCGATTGCGCTGCTTTCCGCCCTGCTACCCGCCAGTGCACTGCCGGCCACGGCCCCCGACCTGCCTCCCGATGCGCAAGTGATCGCGGCCTTGCGCAGCAGCCCCGCTGTCAGTGCGGCCGACGAGCACATCGACGCCCAGCAGGCCCGCGCGCGTCGACTTGGCGCCGGCCCCTACGAATGGACGCTAGGCCTGGGTGAGCAGAGCCGACGGGTTCGCACGGCCCCAGAAGGCCGCTACACGGAATGGGATGTGGGCCTGGAGCGGACGGTACGTCTCCCCGGCAAACGCGACCTGGATCAGCAACTGGGTGCTGCCGGAATCGCCACGGCCCGCGTCGGCCGCGGCGACGCGGTGCACGAAACGGGCCGAAACCTGCTGGCCATGTGGTTCGACTGGCTGCGGGAAGAAGCTGCCGTCGTGGAGTGGCGCCATCAAAGGGATAACCTGTCGCGCCAGGCCCAGGTTCTGGGGCGCCGCGTCGAATTGGGGGATGCCCCGCGCCTCGAAAGGCTACAGGCGGACGCTGCCCTCGCCCAGGTTACAGCCCAGCTCTCTCAGGCCGAAGGCAGGGCCCGGGTCGCAGCCGAACGGCTGCGCCGCCAGCATCCGCTCGTTGTTCTTCCCGTCACCGTGCCGGAGGTGCCACCCGAGGCAATAGATGGTCAGGCGGAAGACTGGATCCTGGCCATCGTCCAGCACAACCACGAGCTCGCCGTGGCGCGCGCGGAAAGCGCCCGCGCCCGGATCAACGCCAGCCGCAGCGACGCCGAACGACTGCCCGATCCCAGCTTCGGCATCCGCCTGAGCCGGGAGCGAAGCGGCGAGGAGCGCCTGCTGGGCGTAAGCCTGAGCCTCCCCCTGCCCGGCGAAGGCCGCCGGGCCGACAGTGACGCGGCCCTGGCCGAAGCCCGTGCCAGTGCCCACCGGGAAGCGGGCGTACAGCGCCGGGTGGAAGCCGAAGCCGCCGCCCTGTTCAGGCAGGCGGTGGCCGCAAGGTCGGGCTGGCTTGGCCAGCGGCTCGCCGCGGATGCCCTGGCCCGCAGTGCCGATCTGACCGAGCGCGCTTGGCAACTGGGGGAAGGCCGTCTTGCCGAAACACTCGCCGCCCGTCGTCTGGCCCATGAGGCACAGCTCGCCGCCCAGATGGCGAGGCTTGAGGCCCGGGAGCGATACTGGCGGTTGATGCTCGACGCCCATCGGCTTTGGGATCTCGAAGACGAAAACCACCCGGAACAGCAATCACCCTGAGCCGGCAAGCCCCCAAAGCACGGCCGCGCCGGCACGGTAGAATGTCGGCTGTCATATTCACTCGATTCCCTGTGCCTGACACCCTGCCTCCCATCATCGACGTAGAAGCCTCCGGCTTCGGCTCAGCCAGCTACCCCATCGAAGTCGGTCTGGTGCTTCCCGACGGCACCAGCTATTGCACGCTGATCCGCCCTGAAGCCAACTGGACCCACTGGGACGAAAGTGCCGAGAAAGTTCATCAGGTCAGCCGGGAAACCTTGCTCAAGACCGGACGCTCCGCTTCGGAAGCCGCTCGGGATGTGAATGCCCACCTGCGCGGCATGACCGTCTATTGCGACTCCTGGTACCACGACTTCACCTGGTTGAGCCGCCTTTTCGACGCGGCCGAGTGCGCCCAGGCCTTCCGCCTCGAAGACATCCGGACCCTGCTCAACGAGGCCCAGGCCGAGCACTGGTACGCGACCCGGATGCAGGTTCAGGCGGACCTGTGCCTTCCCCGGCACCGGGCCAGCAACGACGCCCGGATCCTCCAGGCCACCCTGGGTCGGGTGCGGGCAGCCTGGAGCAGCCCCGTTGCGCAGTCGGGCAACGCTCAGAAAGCCGCGCGGTAACTCACGCCCGTCGGGCCGAGGAGCCAGTTGCCGGCACGCACCCCCACATAGGCACCTGCGGCATTCCAGGCCATGTCCTTCCATGAGAACCGGTTGCAGTCCCGCGTGCTGTCGTACAGTTCCTTGGCCACACCGGGGACCAGGGCAAGCCCGAATGCCGTCCAGGTGTCGTCCGACAGCCGTGAGGTGCCGATGCC
>JAEUNV010000256.1 GCA_016790385.1 Zoogloea sp. | reverse complement strand
CTGGGTGATCATGTTCACCAGTTCGGAGGTGAGGTCCACGTTCGAGTCTTCCACTGCGGCGGACTGGAGCACGCCCAGACTGCCTGTGCCAGGCGCATTGGGTTGCTCGGGGCCGGAGGCATTGGTGACGGCCCATTGGTTACCGCCGAGGGACTGGAGTCCGTTGGGATTCTGGAAGGATGCCAGCCACACCTGGCCCATCACCCGGGATTGACCATTGCTGAAGTTGCCCTGGATGGTGCCATCGGCATCGACGGTGAGACCGGACAGCTTGCCGGTGGTGTAGCCGTCCTGGGTCAGCTGGTTGACCCCGTAGCTGTTACCGAACTGGGTGGTGCCCTCAAGCTCGACGGTGAAGGCCAGGGGGGTCACCGAGCCGGTGGACACGGCGTAAGAGGAGCTAAAGGAGGTGGGCGTCTGCAATACGCCGTTGGCGTCAAAGCTGATGGTCTTCGGTGTATGGGTGCCGGTCACCGGATCGATCTCGGGCGGGAAGCCGCCGTCAAGACTGGTGTAGACGTCCCAGATATTGGATTGGGCCGTCTTCACGAAATACAGCGACTGGGTGTGGGCGTTGCCCAGGGAGTCATACACGGTCTGGGAGGTGGTGCTGGTGTAGCTGGTGGGGTCCGAGGTGCTGAAGGCGGCGTTGGTGGCCGTGGCCGGCGTGCCGGGCACGTTGAGCGCGGCGGCGGCGGCCCCGGTCACGGTGATGTCCGAAAGGCGCCCGCTGCGCATGGAGGCGAAATTGATAACCCCCGTGCTGTCGCTCGCAACCTTGACCCGGCCCTTCAGGGAGGTCTGATCGACAGCGGTCTGGATCGCGGTGACGAGGGAGCCCACGTCGGCATAGGTTCCGGCGGCGATGCTGATGGACACCGGCGAGGTTGCGCCGTCAACGACGATGGACAGTGCATTGGCGGGCGACGCGGCCACGGTGAGTGAAGGCGCAGCCGTCCCGAACACGGCCGCCTTCGCCATGGCGGAAGGGGTGGACGAGCGCGAATCGAGATTGACGTTGTAGCCGGCGCTGGTGGTGGCCGCCGGCTTGGCGTCGCTGAAGTTGAGCTTGATGTCTCCGCTGGTGCCCGTGAGAACACCATTGGAGTCGGCCAGCTTGCCGGTCAGGCGCAGACCTGCCGCGTTAACGATGTAGCCGTTCTTGTCGGTCTGAAACTGGCCATTGCGGCTGTAGGTGATGGTGCCGGCATCGCTCATGCGGAAAAAGCCCTGCCCGTTGATCGCCAGGTCCAGCGCATTGCTGGTGGTGGAGATGTTGCCCTGGTTGAACTGCTGGGACACCTTGTCGATGGATGCGCCGATACCCACCTGGGTACCGCCCCCGGCCAGGGACGCGGCAAAGACGTCGGAGAACTGGGCGGTGGACTGCTTGAAGCCGACCGTGCCCGAGTTGGACACGTTGTTGCTGATTGCGTCGAGGGCCTTGGAAGCGATGGAAAGACCGCTCAAACCTTGCTGAAATGCCATTTTGTCCTCCGCTTACAGAATCTGCTTGATGTCGGACAGGCTCACGAGATTGCCCGAGCCCACATCGAGGGATACGTTGCCGCTGCTGGTGCGCAGCACGCTGTTGACGGTGCTGAGTTGCAGCGTGGTGGTCTTGACCGAATCGCTGCCCCGGGTGGCGCTGATGCTGATGGTGTATTTGCCGTCCACCGCCTGGGAGCCATTGTTGGAAATGCCATCCCATGCAAAATTGAAGACCCCGGCATCGTGGGAGCCGAGTTCCAGCGTGCGCACTTCGAGGCCCTTGGAGTCCTTGACGGTAACCGTCACCTTGTCAGCCGGGGTGGCCAGTTCGAAGCCTCCGTAGCCCTTGCTGCCGGAAAGAGTCAGGCCGGTGCCCTCCACCATCACGCCCTTGCCCACCAGGGCCGCAGCTTGCAGAGCCTCGCTGGACTGGCTGCCCTCAAGCAGCGCTGTGAGCGTCTTGTTCAGCTTGTCGATGCCATCCACGGTGCTGATCTGGGCCAGCTGGGAGGTCATCTGGGCGTTGTCCATGGGGTTGAGCGGGTCCTGATTCTTCAGCTGTTCGGTGAGCAGCTTGAGAAACCGGGTCTGGGCCTCTTCCGTCTTGGAGGTGGCCGACGCCGAGGACTTTTGCAGCGCCGCGATGACGTCGGCGGAGGTGGCGGAGTTAACTGTGCTCATGATCGTTGTCCGGTGCTTACTGGCCGATGGCCAGGGTTCTTTCCATCAGGGTCTTGGCGGTGCCCATCACTTCGGCATTGGTCTGGTAGGCGCGGGAGGCGGAGATCATGTTGGTCATCTCCTCCACCACGTTCACGTTGGGCATGGTCACGTAACCTTCGGCGTTGGCGGCGGGGCTCTTCGGGTCGTAGACCATGCGCATGGGTGCGGCACTCTCCACCACCTGGGTGACACGCACGCCCTGGGCGGCGGGATTGCCCATGGGCGTCGCCGCAAACACCACCTGCTTGGCCTTGTAGGGCTGGCCATCACTGGAGGTGACGCTGTCGGCGTTGGCCAGATTGCTGGCAGTGGCATTGAGCCGGGTGGATTGGGCGTGCAGAGCGCTGCCGGCCACCTGGAAGACGTTCATCATGCTCATGACCTGCTCCTTACTGACCCTGGATGGCACGCTGCATGCCGGAGATCAGTCCGTTGATGAAGGTGACGCTGGCCTGATATTGAATGGCGTTCTCGGCGAAAGCGCTGCGCTCCACATCCATGTTCACCGTATTGCCGTCAACCGCCCCCTGCTCCTCGTTGCGATACTTCAGGTTCGCCTCAAGGGGGTTGGCCGCGGCGGCCGCAAGATGGCGCGGGGAGGTGGTTTTGAGAGCAAGATCACTGCCTCGCCCTGTTTGCGCGCCCTTCAGGGCTTCACGGAAATCCACGTCCCGCGCCTTGTAGTTCGGCGTATCGGCGTTGGCGATATTGGACGCGATGACCTGCTGGCGATAGGCACGGGTGTTGAGGGCGGT
>JAEUNV010000628.1 GCA_016790385.1 Zoogloea sp. | reverse complement strand
GGAATATTGCATGGTTTTAGCTCCCTTTCTGATCGACGATCAGCCTTCGATGTTGGGCGGCCAGTTGGCAGTGTTGATCTCGGACGAGTACTTGAGGAACTCGACGAGGTCATTGAGCTGCTGTTCCGTCAGATGGAAGTTCGGCATCTGCCTGCGACCCGGGGCGCCGGTGGGCTGGGACTGGATCCAGGCCTTGATGAACTCGGGTCCGCGGCGCTTGTAGACATTGCCCAGTTCCGGAGCAAAGTAAGCCCCCTCGCCAAGCAGGGTATGGCAACCGATGCAATTGTTCGTCTCCCACACCTTTTTGCCGGCAATGACCGAGGGCGTGAGATTGGCGCGATTGTCCCGTTTGGGGATCGTCTGCATCGAATCGAAGGTCAGCGCGAGAAACAGGAGCGCAAAGAAGACGGTGCCCCCATAGAAGATGTTTCGCGCCATGGATTTTGTGAATGTCCCGCTCATGGAACCTCCCTGGATGGCTTCGCTGCACGGCGCAGCTTGGAGCGGATGTTCCGGATCAGGGGGGGTGACGTCCTTGACTGCGGTCAAGGTGGCCGGGCGGGCTACCCGGCGGGTGCATCAGCGGCCGGCTGGGAGCTGCTTCAGCCAGTGCAGCACGGTTGCGAAGAGCACCTCGGGATTGACCGGCTTGGCCACAAAATCATTCATTCCGGCGTCCAGGCAGCGGGCCCGATCTTCGACGAAGGCATTGGCCGTCATGGCAATGACGGGCACCTCCCCGCCACCGGGCAGGCCACGGATCAGCCTGGTCGCTTCCAGGCCGTCCATGTTGGGCATCTGCACGTCCATCAGGATCAGGTCGTAGGCCTGGGTGCATACCCTCTCAAGGGCCTGGACCCCGTCTTCGGCGCAGTCTACGGCCAGACCGGCGTAGGCCAGCATGGTCGAGGCAATCTCGCGATTGATGGGCTCATCTTCCACCAGCAGGATCCGCCGCCCGGCGTAATCCCGTGCGAGGGCGGCCTCGGCCTGACTCGGCGATGATGAAGGACGCACCGGTTCGGTGGCGATTCGACGTGCAAAACGGGCTGTAAACCAAAAGGTGCTGCCACGCCCGACAACACTTTCGGCCCCGGCCATGCCCCCCATCCGCTCGGCAAGTTTGCGCGTGATGGCGAGGCCGAGGCCCGTGCCCCCATACCGGCGGGTCATGGTGTTGTCAGCCTGCTCGAAGGGCGCAAACAGGCGTGGCAGGGCCTCGGCCGGAATCCCCACCCCGGTGTCCTCCACCGCGAAGCGGAGCAGCGCGCTGTCCGCCGTGGCCTCGACCAGACCGATCCGCAGGGTCACACTGCCGGACTCGGTGAACTTGACCGCATTGGCGGCGTAATTGAGCAGCGCCTGCTGCACCGCCGTTGGGTCGCCCACCAGGTCGTCGGGCAGGGCTTCCAGGGCCGTTCTCAAGCGGATCTGTTTGGCCAGGGCACGCCCTTGCAGCATGGACACGACGTTGTCCGAAATGACGCCGGGCCGCACCGGGGACTCGGCCACAACAGCCTTGCCGGCCTCGATCTTGGACAGCTCCAGCACCGCATTGATGATGTTGAGCAGGTGTTCGCCCGCCCCTTCGAGCTTGTCGAGCTGCGCCCGCTGCCGGTCACTCAGACCGCCCCGGCGGATGAGGTAGGCCATCCCGGTGATGGCGTTGATCGGTGTGCGGATCTCGTGGCTCATGTTGGCCAGAAAGGCGCTCTTCGCCACGTTGGCCGCCTCGGCCGCCTCCTTGGCCCGGGACAGTTCTGCGGTACGGGCATCCACCAGTTGCTCCAGGCGATCCCGGTGGCGCGCCAGTTCCTCCTGGGCGGCCTTGCTGAGGGTGATGTCGCGGGTGATCGACAGCAGGCAGGGCACGCCGTTGAACTCCATGGGCGACACGGAGAACATGCCCCAGAAGATCTCGCCGCTCTTCTTGCGGAAACGCGCTTCGAGTTGGAGCCGCGCATGATTTGCCCGCAATTTCTCGCTGAAGCGCTTGCGGTCGTCCGGATCGGCCCAGATGCCCAGATCCAGCGAACTGCGGCCGATGAGCTCATCCCTGGCATATCCGGACACATCAAGGAAAGCCTGATTGATGTCCAGATATACGCCATCCGCCAGGGTCGTCACGGCAACGGCGTCCAGGGTTGTCTGGAAGGCCGTGCGGTAGCGCCGCTCGCTGTCAGCCAGGGCCACCTGGGACTGGACGATGTCGGAGACATCCCGAAAATACCAGACCCGGCCCAGGTACTGCCCTTCCGCACTGCCCAGCGCTGTGGAATGACGCCTCAGGGTGCGTCCGTCCAACAGGAGGATGTCCCAAACATCTTCCTGCCAGGGGTCCGCGTAGAGGCTGTTAACCCTTGCCGAAAACCCGGAGGGATCGGCCACCCTGGCCAGGGCCTGAGCCTCCAGCACGGCCTCTGGCTGACCCAGCAGGGTCTCTGCTGCACCGGTGGGGCGGGGAATGCCCCACACCGAAAAGAAACGTTCGTTCACCGAGACGATTCGTCGCGCCTGATCGACGGCCAGGATGCCATCAGGCACGCCGTTGAGAATGGCCCGCTGCAAAGACGCTTGTCGCTCTGCTGCGCTCTCGGCCCCCCCGTTGCCCATCTCAACCATACGAACCCCAAATCTCCGGCTATACGACCGATGCCCCGGGAGTGAGCTTACTCCGAGCCACGCTATCTGGCACGCCGCAGAGTCGTCAGGACGTTTGCATCTATGTACCCATGCCACCTCCGCGACGGACGCGAAAACGCCCGGTCAGTCCGAGCAGTGTCGCAGCCTGCTCTCTAAGTACGACCGATGCGCTGGCGCAGACTTCCGCGTCACCGCTGTTGCGCTGGGTAACCGCATCAATCTGATCCAGCCCCACCGCAACCTCGGAGAAGCCGGTGGCTTGCTGCCGGGAAGCGGCCGAGATTTCCGACAACAACGTGGAAACACGGGTCGTGGAAGTCAGAATCTCG
>JAEUNV010000175.1 GCA_016790385.1 Zoogloea sp. | reverse complement strand
CGCCACATCATTGAGGCGCGGTGCCGGCTCGCCGTCAGCGTCGGCCACCAGCTCCATCAGCAGCACACCCTCGTGAAACTGGTAGGGCGTGGGCACCCGAACACCCGCCTCGGCGAGGCGGCGCAGGGCGTCCACCTCGGCGTGCTGCCAGGCTGCCTCCTGCTCCTGACGGCCATAGCGGGATCCTTTGGCCATGGCCCGGGCCTGACGGCTGTTCTTGACCTTGCGCCCCTCGATGTAGTCCACCGCGGTGTGGAAGCCGCGTTTGTTGGCCTCCTTGTACACCTTGGCGCAGCGCACCTCGTCGCCACACTGGACAACATAGACCATGGCCTCCTTGCCGCTCATGAGCTGGCGGATCACGCCATCCACCAGGCCGTCGGCCACCAGGGGTTCGATGCGGGCAGGCGTTCTCATGTGGCCGACGACGAGGCCGTTTCGAGGGTGGCGCCCGTCATGGGGGCTAAGGCGTGTGTGCTCATGGCTTACCTGGGAAAAGCGTGAAAAGGCGGAAACGGGCAGATGGGCGCGACGCGCGCACCGCTGCCGAAGTGTTTCAGGGGGCCGGGAAATCCAGCCAGCGGGCCGTGGGCTTGGGCGGGAAACGACGTTGCCCGGCGGGACGATGGGGGCGGATTATCCCCCAAGCCGCTCCAATCCGCCCCTCCGAGCAGAGAAAGACCATACAAAAGTCGGGTTTTGCCGTGGAAACCCTTACACTGCCCGTCCCACGAACGGACGATCGGCGTCCTGCCGGTCTTCAAGAGGTTTAGAGATGTACCCGACCCACGATGCAGATGCCCTCCTCATGCTGGCCGCCACCCTGGCCACCAAGCGCCGCCCGGCGGAGCTGGTGGAGATCATCGCCGCCTTCGATCTGCTCCAGGAGCCGGTGCCTTCCACCGGCCGCCTGATCGACAGCATCCAGCGCCTGTCAGCCCACGGCCTGCTGTGTGAGGTGGACGGCGGCCTGGCCCTGAGTACCGAGGGGCAGCTGCTCATGTCGGCCCTGCCCAAGCGCGGCGACACGGCCCAGCGTGTGTTCTTTGTGCGTGAAAAACTCTCGGCCCATCCGGGCCGGGCGGACCATCCGTCGATTCACCTGGACACCGCCCAGGTGGATGCCGCGGTGCTGACCCAGCGTGCCCAGGCCAAAGCCCCGGGCAAGAACCTGCTGATGCCCAAACCCAAGGTGGAGGAAGACGACAAGCGCCGCCCCGCCCCCTGGCGCAAACACCCCGGCCGCCGCGGCTGAACGCGGATCTCAGTACGAAGGGTCTCCGTCGGCATCCGGGCGCAGCGCGGCCCGGACCACGTTTTCAGAGAGATCCGCCGAACACAGCTCGATGAACCGGTAGGCAAAACCGCGCAGGAAGTGCCCCTTGCGGATGGCGATGCGGGTCACGTTCTCTTCGAAGAGATGACTGCTGGCCAGCATGCGCAAGCCCTGATCCCGGTTCGGGTCATAGGCCATCGAGGCCACGATGCCCACTCCCAGCCCCAACTCCACGTAGGCCTTGATCACGTCCGCGTCCAAGGCCGACATGACGATGTCGGGCGTCAGCCCGGCCTTGGCAAAGGTCTCGTCGATACGTGCGCGGCCGGTGAAGCCCTCGTGGTAGGTGATGACCGGATGCTCGGCCACCGCATCGAGGGTCAGCGGTTCGACCGACTCCAGGGCATGCCCGGCCGGCACGATCACCGAGTGATGCCAGCCGTAGTACGGAAAGGACACGAAATCTGCCACGCCGGCGAGGGATTCGGTGGCAATGCCGATATCGGCCCGCCCGTCCTGCAACATGGTGACGATTTCCGTGGGGCTGGCCTGGTGCAGCACCAGATGCACCTTGGGGAAAGCCTGCTTGAACTGGGTTACCACCCGGGGCAAGGCGTAGCGTGCCTGGGTGTGGGTCGTGACCACGGTGAGCTGGCCGTGGTCCTTGTTGCTGAACTGCTCGGCGATGCTCTTGATGTTGCGGGCATCCATGAGCATGCGGTCCACGATATGCACCAGCTCCTGGCCCGGCTCGGTGAGGCCGAGCAGACGCTTGCCCTTGCGGATGAAGAGTTCAAGGCCCAGCTCGTCCTCCAGATCCTTGATGTGTTTGGAGACGCCCGACTGGGAGGTGAACAGGGCATTGGCCACCTCGGTCAGGTTGAAATTGCGGCGCACCGTCTCGTGGATGATGCGCAATTGCTGGAAATTCATCAGATCACCCAGTTTGGCGCCTGACTGGCGCCATTTGCTGTTGTTGCACTGCGTTCAAAAACCCTCAGGCGCGAGGGTAGCAGACGCACGGCCTGCCCCTCCTCCAGGCCCAGTCGCTGCACCTCGTCACGGGTGATTTCCACCTCGAAAAGCTGACCGGTCGAACCATTCAGGCCATCGAGCTCGATGCGCGCCGTGACCCCGAATGCCAGGATGCGGCTGATACGCGCCGCCACCCCGCCGGGCTCCGCCGAATCCACCACAATGTTGAGTTCATGCGGGCGGGCAAACGCAAGCACCTCGGAGCCCTGGGCCAGATCGAGCTTGCCGGTGGCCAGGCGATCATCACCCACGTGCACGCCGCCCCCGTCCACCCGGCCATGAAACAGGTTGACCGACCCCAGGAAGCCGTACACGAAAGGCGAGGCCGGATGGCGGTAGACCTCCTCCGGCGTACCCACCTGCTCGACCTTGCCGTGGTCCATCAGCACCACCCGGTCGGCCACTTCCAGGGCTTCTTCCTGGTCGTGGGTAACGAAGATCGAGGTGATGTGCAGCTCGTCATGGAGGCGCCGCAGCCAGCGCCGCAGCTCCTTGCGCACCTTGGCATCAAGGGCGCCGAAGGGCTCGTCGAGGAGCAGCACCCGGGGCTCGACGGCCAGGGCGCGGGCCAGGGCGATGCGCTGACGCTGACCGCCGGAGAGCTGGGCCGGAAAGCGGTCGGCCACCCAGTCGAGCTGGACAAGCTTGAGCAGCTCGGTCACCTTGGCCTTTATCGCCTTCTCGGCAGGCCGGACGCTGCGCGGCTTCATGCGCATGCCAAAGGCCACATTGTCGAAAACGGTCATGTGGCGGAACAGCGCATAGTGCTGAAACACAAAGCCCACCTGGCGCTCGCGCACATGGGTATCGGAGGCGTCCTGCCCTTCCAGCAGCACCTGGCCCGAATCGGCCGACTCCAGGCCGGCGATGATGCGCAGCAGGGTGGTCTTGCCGCAGCCGGACGGGCCCAGCAGGGCCACCAGTTCGCCGGTGGGAAAGTCCAGGGAAACGTCCTGTAGCGCCGTGAAGCTGCCAAACTGCTTGCGGATGTTCTTGACTTCGATGCTCATCTCATTCGTCCTCGGATACGGTTGCGGCCTTGCCGGCCTGGCGCTCGACCCACACCTTGATGACCAGGGTCACGATAGCCAGCAGGGCCAGCACGGAGGCCACGGCAAAGGCTGCGGCAAACTGGTATTCGTTGTAGAGGATCTCCACGTGCAGGGGCATGGTGTTGGTGTAGCCGCGGATATGGCCCGACACCACGCTGACCGCCCCGAACTCGCCCATGGCCCGGGCGTTGCACAGGATCACCCCGTACAGCAGGCCCCACTTCACATTGGGCAGGGTGACGTGCCAGAACACCTGCCAGCCCCGTGCGCCCAGCACCACGGCGGCTTCCTCCTCTTCCCTGCCCTGGGCTTCCATCAGCGGGATCAGCTCCCGAGCGACGAAGGGAAAGGTCACAAACACGGTGGCCAGCACGATGCCGGGGATGGCAAAGATCACCTTCAGGTCATGCTCGGACAGCCATGGGCCAAACCATCCCTGGGCCCCGAACACCAGCACATAGATCAGGCCCGACACCACCGGCGACACCGAGAAGGGCAGATCGATCAGGGTGATCAGGAAATGCTTGCCCCGAAAGTCGAACTTGGTGATGGCCCAGGCCGCCGCCACCCCAAAGACCAGGTTGAGGGGCACCGAGATGGCCGCGGCGATCAGGGTCAGCTTGATGGCCGAGATCGCGTCCGGGTCGAGCAGCGCGCCGAGATAGGTCTCCCAACCCTTGCGAAAGGCCTCCACAAACACGGCCACCAGGGGCAGCAACAAAAAGAACGCGAAGAAACTCAGGGCAATGGTGATCAGCCCCCACTTGACCAGACCCGGCTCGCGGGTCGCGGCCTTCGATTCAAAGCGGGCGGCGTGATCCGCCGACCCGTGCAGCACAGCAGCAGCCATCAGCGAGCCCTCCCGGTACGTTTGGCCGTCCAGGCCTGCAAGCCGTTGATGATCAGCAGCAGCAGGAAGGAGAAAATCAACATCACCACGGCCACTGCGGTGGCCCCGGCGTAGTCGTATTGTTCAAGCTTGGTGATGATCATCAGCGGGGTGATCTCGGACACCATGGGGATGTTGCCGGCGATGAAGATCACCGAACCGTACTCACCCACGGCCCGGGCGAAGGCCAGCGCAAAGCCGGTCAACAGGGCCGGAAACAGCGTCGGAAAGACCACATGGCGGAAGGCCTGCCAACGATTGGCGCCCAGGCTCACCGCCGCCTCTTCGTACTCGGTGTCCAGGTCTTCGAGGATGGGCTGCACCGTGCGCACCACAAAGGGCAGGCCGATGAACACCAGGGCCACGAGCACACCCAGCGGGGTGAACGCCACCTTGATGCCCAGGGGCTCCAGCAGGCTGCCGACCCAGCCGTTCCTGGCGTACAGGGCGGTGAGGGCAATGCCCGCCACCGCCGTGGGCAGGGCGAAGGGCAGGTCCACCAGGGCATCCACCAGGCGCTTGCCAGGGAAGGAGTAGCGCACCAGCACCCAGGCCAGCATCAGGCCGAAGACCGCATTGATGCCCGCGGCAATCAGGGACGCGCCAAAGGACAGGCGATAGGACGCCAGCACCCGCGGCGAGGTGGCGGCCTCCCAGAAATGCTCGAACCCCAGGGAGCCTGCCTTGAAGAACACCGCGGCCAGTGGAATCAGCACGATGAGCGACAGATAGCCCAGGGTATATCCCAGGCTGAGTCCGAAACCGGGCAGGACGCGGAAGGTCGTGGACGACGCCATCAGCGTTTCACCACGATCTGGTCATACACACCGCCGTCGGCAAAGTGCGTCTTCTGCACCGCGTCCCAGCTCCCCAGCTTTTCTTCGACGGTGAAGGTCTTCACCGTAGGGAAGCGGCTGGCGTACTTCTTGAACACGGCCGGATCACGGGGGCGGAAATAGTGCTTGGCGATGATCTCCTGCCCGTCCGGGGAGAACAGGAAGTTGAGGTAGGCCTCGGCCGCCTTGCGGGTGCCGCGCTTGTCCACCACCTTGCCAACCACCGCCACCGGGGCTGCCGCCTCGATGGACAGGGATGGATAGACCACGTCGAATTTGTCACCACCCACTTCCTGGTCGATCAGGGTGGCCTCGTTCTCGAAGGTGATCAGCACGTCGCCGATGTCACGCTGAGTGAAGGTGGTGGTGGCGCCACGCCCGCCGCCATCGAGCACCGGCACATTGGCAAACAGCTTGCTCACGAAATCCCGGGCGCCGGCGTCGGTGCCGGATTTCTGCAGGGCGTAACCCCAGGCGGCGAGATAGGTGTAGCGGCCGTTGCCGGAAGTCTTGGGGTTGGGCACGATCACCTGCAAGCCCGGGCGGATCAGGTCGGACCAATCCTTGATGCCCTTGGGGTTGCCCTTGCGCACGAGGAAGATGGTGGTAGTCGTGTAGGGCGCTGCCGCGTGGGGAAAGGCCTTGCGCCAGTCGGCGCTCACAAGGCCGCTCCTGGCCAGCATTTCGATGTCCGGCGCCTGGTTCATGGTGACCACGTCCGCCTCCAGGCCCGCCACCACGGCCCCCACCTGCTTGCTGGAGCCACCGTGGGACTGATTGACGGTCAGCTTTTCGCCGGCGGAGCGCTGCCAGCGCGCCGCGAAGGCCGGGTTGATGTCCTTGTACAGTTCCCGGGACACGTCATACGACACGTTGAGCAAGGTCGTGTCGGCGAAAGCCGGCGCCGCCTGAAGTACGGAAAGGCCGGTGAGGATGGCAAGAATGGGACGAAGCGTGGCGCGAATCGGCGACATGGGGATCTCCTTTTTCGAATGGATCCCGAGTCTAAGGAGGCACCGCGGCGCACCAAACCAATAAAAATGGCTTTGTATATTCCGTGGCGTGCAATACGAAAGGCCTGATCCTTCCGTGTGGTTATTAGAGCGCGCGGGTGGTCGACTTCATTGGCGATGTTCGCCTTAGGTATGTAAACACTGCCCCTGGCAAGCGCACCGGGCTTGGTGAGCCTTGCCGTCCGGGGTGGAAGCGCTTTCCAGGCTTTATCGGAATGTCGTTGAGTCCCTCCCTTCGACCTTGAACCGGTGAGCCCTTGCGGGACGGCTTTCCGTTGTACTACGTCACGTTGGCCGGGGAC
>JAEUNV010000174.1 GCA_016790385.1 Zoogloea sp. | reverse complement strand
GCGCATGTCGTTGCAGACCCAATTCGTGTTCATCAGCCATAGCAAGATCACCATGGAGATCGCGCAGCAGCTGGTGGGCGTCACGATGCAGGAGCAAGGGGTGTCGAGAGTGGTGGAAGTGGATATCGAGGAAGCGCTGCGTCTGGCCGAATCCGGCGCAGCCTGACTGGGAAACAAGGGAAATCGATGGCGATCAGTGAGTTGCAGATGGGACTGGTGGGTGTCGGCGGCGTTGTCGTCGTCGGCATTTTTGCGTTCAACAAGTGGCAGGAGCGGAAGCAGCGCAAGGCCATGGAGCCGCTTGCGACAGCCGGTGCGCAGGACCCTGTGCTCAGCGAACTGCCAGTCGGCGTGGCCTCCAGCGAGCGCGTCGAACCGGTGATCGGTGTCGAGGCTTCGGCTCGCCCTCAGGCCAGCGCCAAGTCAGTCAAGGACGCCAGTGCTCGTCGGGTACCGCCACTGCTGCCGCCTGAAGTGGATGAGCGGGCAGACTGGGTCGTTCGCGTCGAGTCCATCGAGCCAGTGGTCGCCGGCCGGCTTTGGCAGGCCGCCGCGGAGCAGCTTCAGGGTGTTCTCAAGCCGGTCCGCTGGTTCGGTTTTTCCGATACCGAGAATCGCTGGGAGGCCGTCGGCCCAAACAGTGGGAATGGCTACCATTGGGTCTGTGTGGCGGTGCAACTGGTGGATCGTCGCGGCCCGGCGGGCGAGGCGGATCTCTCCCGTGTCGCCGATGGCCTTCAGCGCATGTGCGACATCTTCATGGCCATCCCATCGCTGCCGGCCAAAGGCGAAGCCCTGGCCCAGGCTGCCGAGCTTGATCGCTTCTGTGCGGGCGTCGATATCCAGATCGGCGTCAATGTGGTGGCCCGCGATCAGGCCTTCGCGGGAACCAAATTGCGCGGTCTGGCCGAGGCGGCCGGGCTTGAACTGCTCGACGATGGCTGTTTCCATGCCCGCGACGAGCAGGGGGCGAGCCAGTTCGTGCTGGGCAACCTGGAGCCTGCGCTTTTCGTGGCCGAGGAGATGCGGGGCTTGAGCACTCAGGGGGTCACGTTGACTCTTGATGTGCCGCGGGTGGCAGAGGGGGTGAGGGTGTTCGAGCGCATGATGGCGGTGGCCCAGCAGCTCGCCGAGGCCCTTAACGGTGCGGTGGTGGATGACAACCGTTCTCCTTTTGGTGAAAAGGCCGTTGGCCTGATCCGGGCTCAGATAGAGCAGTTTCAGGGGCAGATGGCCGAGTACGGTATCGCTCCGGGCTCTGCCCTGGCCCGGCGCCTGTTTTCCTGACCGGCGTCATTCATGACGGCAATTGAGGGCGCCCGCGCCCGGGTGGCGGCCCTGCGTGCGGAACTGGAGCGCCACGACCACGCCTATTACGTGCTTGACGCGCCGACTGTTCCTGATGCGGAGTATGACCGCTTGTTCCAGGAACTTCAGGCGCTTGAAACCGCTTATCCGGAACTTCAGAGCCCCGATTCCCCGACCTTGCGGGTCGGTGGTCGTCCTTCGTCCGAGCTTGCGGCAGTGCCCCATGCGCTGCCGATGCTATCCATCCATACCGAGACCGATACGACCGATCAGGGGGCCGCGAGCTTCGATGGGCGGGTACGGCGTGCGCTCGGCCTGAGCGAGTCGGCACCGCCGGTCGTCTATGCGGCCGAACTCAAGTTCGACGGCCTGGCCATCAACTTGCGCTACGAGCAGGGGGTGCTGGTTCAGGCGGCGACCCGCGGCGATGGCAGCACGGGTGAAGACGTGACGCCCAATGTGCGAACCCTGCGGCGGAT
>JAEUNV010000172.1 GCA_016790385.1 Zoogloea sp. | reverse complement strand
ACTCTACGTGTTGCGCATGCCCGATGACCCGGCCGGCCGCAAGCTGCTGGCCGGCATCTACCTTTCCAGTGGTGAAACCGCCCGCGTGGCAGACCTGCTCGACCCCCTGCTGCGCTCGGGCGAGGCTGACCCCCAGGTGCTTACCACCCTGGCCGCGCTACGTATGCAGCAGCGCCGCTACCGGGATGCGGCCGAGGCGCTGGAACGGGCTGCGCAAATCACCGGTAACGATCCGGGTATCACCGCGCAGATGGGTTTCGCCCGTCTGGCCGGGCAGCAGGCAGATCTGGGCCTGCTTGCCCTGCGCAGCGCCTTCGACAAGGAACCGGCCCAGTTCAAGGTCGCCGCGGCCCTGGTGACCTTATACCTGCGCCGCAATGACGTTCTCAGCGCCACCACGGTGGCGGAAACCCTGTTGCGACGCCTCCCGGGGGATGCAGCTGCCCACAATCTCCTGGGCGCGGTCAAGGCCGCCGCCCATCGCCCGGCCGAGGCCCGCAGCGCCTACCTCAAGGCCCTGGCCCTCCAGCCCGCCCTGGTGCCGGCCCGGCTCAACCTGGCCCGGCTCGATGTGGCGGGAGGGCGCCTGGATGAGGCCCGGCAGCGTCTCGCGACGCTCCTCAAGGAAGAACCGGGCAATGGTCAGGCCCTGACTGAAATGGCTCGCCTCGAGACTCACGCCGGCCGTCCGGCTGCTGCGCTCCCCTTGCTGGAAAAGGCCCAGGCGCTCATGCCCGGGGATGCGGCGTCCGGGCTTGAACTGCTTGAGGTCCATCGGCGCCTGGGGCAGCCCGGCGCCGCCCTGGCTTTGGCGAAGCAACTGGAGCGGGTGCGTCCGGATGATCCGGTCGTCCTTGAGGCGCTGGGGCGTGCACACATGGCTGTCGGCGAGGGCGTGCAGGCGCGTGCCGCCTTTGCCAAGCTTGCGCGCATGGCCGGCCCTGATCCCCGCTATCTCGTCGCCATCGGCCAGCTCCAGTTGTCCGCGGGCGCCGCCAACGACGCAGGCGCCAGCGCCGAAAAAGCCCTGGCGGCGAAACCCGGCTATCTGCCGGCCCAGGTTCTGCAAGTGGAGGCCGAGATTCTTGCCGGCAACCTGCCCCGCGCGGAAGCGCTTCAGCGCCAACTGGCGGCGCGCGGGAGCGGGGCGGATGCCCTGCGCCTGGCCGGCGATCTCGCCCTGGCCCGCCAGCGTGCGGGCGAGGCGATGCGTCACTACCAGGCCGCATTCGACAAGGCACCTTCGACGGCGCTGGCCCTGCGCGGCTTCAACGCCGCTTTCCAGGCTGGAGAGGGCGAGCGCGGGGTGGCCTTGCTCGAAGGGTGGTCGCGCCGTCAGCCCGATGCAATGCCGGTTCAAGCGGCGCTGGCCGAAGGCTATCTGCGCCTGGGGCGCCTGAAGGAGGCGCGCAGTGCCTATCAAGCGCTGCTCGGCCGTGATCCGCACAACGCCGCTGCCACCAACAACCTGGCGCAGGTGTTGATGCGCTTGAACGATCCGGGTGCGTTGGCGATGGCCGAGAAGGCTGTGCGGCTTGCCCCCGACGACCCGAATGCCCTGGACACCCTCGGCTGGTTGCAGGCCCGCAGTGGTGCGCTGGATCTTGGCCTCAAGACCCTGCGCGAAGCCCGTCTGCGGGCGCCCGAGTCCCGCGAGCTGCGCTACCACCTGGCGTGGGTGCTTCACCGCAGCGGAAAACGTGATGAAGCGCGCAGTGAGCTTGCCGCGGCCTTCGGCAACCAGGGCGACTTCGAGAGCCAAGCCGAAGCGCAGACCCTGCGCCGAGAGTTGGGTGTGTGAGGAAATGGGTGTCGAGCCGCTTTACATCCTTACCTTCCGATGTCTGCGATTTGCAAAAAAATTTTTAATTTACAGAAAATTATAAAATTGGTTTAAATCTTGCATGAGTTCCACTCAATCCCACAAGAACAGTATTTTTATCAAGGAATAACATGACCACTCGATTTTCTCGTTCCCTGGTGGCGACCTTCCTTGCCCTCATCGCAATCAGCGCTGCCGAGGCTGCATCCAGCTGGAGCTTCACGGCCGGTGGCAACGAATCGGGCGTTGGCAATTTCGGCAATACCCGCAGCTACACGGGGGGCGGAGACGGCGGCGGCGTGACCGTCTCGGCCTGGTCGGATACCCGCAACAGCCCGAGCGGCACCCAGAATGCCTACATTGAAAGTGCCTATCTCGGTACGTACAGCGGTGGCCTGGGGGTGACCAACCGGGATGGTGGCACCGCAGGCGATACCTACGAAGGGACGATTCAGAACACAACCTCGCCCGGCCACACCATGGATAACAGCGTCCGCTACGATTCCATGCTGTTTGACTTTGGTGCAGGGGCTTCCGTCGCCTTGAAGACCGTCACCGTGGGATGGTGGAAGACCGACTCGGATCTGACGGTGCTTGCCTACACCGGCAGCGGCAAACCCACCTTTCTTTCGGGCAATGTGGGCTATTCCAGCTTGCTGAGCAATGGCTGGAGCGTGGTCAAATCGTCAAATTCGGCCCACTACACCAACGCAGCCAGCGGCGCTGTGTCCCAGTCTTCCAATGCTGCGGGCTACGTGCCCCTGAGCGTGAACGATCTGAACATCAGTTCGCGTTATTGGCTGGTCGGGGCCCTGAACACCCTGGTGCAGTCCTTGCCGAACGTGGATACGTCCAAGGATTTCGTCAAGATTGCCGGGGTGACGGGGGAGTACGGCCGGATTCCGGAGCCCACCAGCGCGGTCCTCGCCAGCGGGGGCCTGCTGGGCTTGCTGGCCCTGAGGCGGCGTCGGCGTTGATGCACTGAACGGATTTATCTGTCCCTGAAGGCGCAAACACCCTGGGGTGTTTGCGCCTTCAGGGTTTTTGGCCCGCGTTCCTGCCTTTTCTGGCGGCCTCCCGCTTACGGACCTCCGCCTCGATACGACGCAGCATGGCCGGGTCTGGCGCCTGCCAGTCAGCGCCGGCGGACCGGGCCATGTGGGCGACCGCCCCTGAGAAGGCCTCCAGATCAAGATCATCGCGCCCGCCGCGGGCTGGCATGCCGCGCACGCCGACCCAGGCATGGGAGGTCAGCACGGCCTGCCCCTCGCGGATCAGCGGCGCCCATTGGCGGCGATTGCCCAGCTGCGGTGCCCTCGGTACCCCCGTGCCGTGGCAGGCGGCGCATGTTTCCAGGTAGATCGCTTCACCCGTTGCCGATGGTTGGCCAATGGCCACGGTCGGTGCCACGCTGCTTGCCACCGCAATCAGGCCGACGGCAATGCGGCCGCGCGCGCTCGGAGATGTCATCTGGGCTGTTCCTGGCGAAATAACAGGGTGTAGCTGGCACCATAAACGAAAAAGACGCCCCGATGGGGGCGTCTCTGAAGGCTGAGCTGTTGCGGTGATCAATCAGCCGCGATTGCCGTTGCCATTGCCCCTGGGCGTGAACAGCGCTGCGGGCTTCACGTCTCCCGGCTTGCGGCCGGTGAGGGTGACAACCGGGCGCTTGACCTCGTCCAGCGCGGCCGGTGTGCCGCGGTTGGGGTTGCCGCCCTTCGGGGCCTGCCCCTTGCCGCCACGCGGTGCCTGACCGGTCGGCTTGCCGCCGCCGAAGCCGCGGTTGGGTTTGTCGAACCCCCCTCCGTTGCCATGGCGATGACCGCCAAGGCCGGCTTCCGGATCTCGGTAGTTGGAGCGTGCGCGGGGCTGGTAGTCCACCCGGTTGCCAAAATCGTCATCCACCGGCTGGCCGTCGGCCTGGCGTGCGGGACGCGGGGCCTTGGGCCCCTGGCTGGGTTGCTGGAGCTTGGCCGGGCGGGCGGGCTGGGCCTGACCTGCCTCGGGACGAGCGGCTTGTCCTTGCCCCGGCCCTTTGCCCTGACTGCCGCCCGGGCTCCTGGGCTTGCCCTGGCGCTGACCCTGGCCCTGCTTCGGCCCTTGTCCCTGCCCCTGTCCCTGGCGGGCACGCCCGCCGTTGTGGGCGCCACGGGGTTCGCGGGGCGGGCGCTCGTCGCTGTCGGGTGGGGCGGCCGAGGGCACGAAGTCGGGTACTTCAACCTTGTCGATGAGGCGCTTCATCAGGCGCTCGATGTCCTTCAGCAAGGGCAGCTCTTCCCGGTCCACCAGGGAAACTGCGGCGCCGGAGGAGCCGGCACGGCCAGTGCGGCCAATGCGGTGCACGTAGTCTTCCGAGACGTTGGGCAGTTCGAAGTTGACCACCTGGGGCAGCTGGTCGATGTCCAGGCCGCGGGCAGCGATGTCGGTGGCCACCAGCACCTGCAGCTTGGCATCCTTGAAGTCGGCCAGGGCACGGGTGCGGGCCGACTGGCTCTTGTTGCCGTGAATGGCCGCGGAGGGGATGTCGTGCTTGGCGAGGTATTCAGCCAGCTTGTTGGCGCCATGCTTGGTGCGGGTGAACACCAGCACCTGGAACCACTGGTGTTTCTTGATCAGGAAGGCCAGCAGTTCGCGCTTTACCTTCTGCGGGCACAGGTGCACCGACTGGGTGACCAGCTCGGAGGCGGTGTTGCGGCGCGCCACCTCGACAAAGCCCGGGTTGTGCAGCAGCCCGTCGGCGAGGGCCTTGATCTCGTCGGAGAAGGTGGCCGAGAACAACAGGTTCTGGCGCTGCTTGGGGAGCAGGGCGAGGATTTTCTTGATGTCGCGGATGAAGCCCATGTCGAGCATGCGGTCGGCTTCGTCCAGCACCAGGATCTCCACGCCGGACAGGTCGATGGTCTTCTGGGTGCAGTGATCGAGCAGGCGCCCCGGAGTGGCAACGAGGATGTCCACCTTCTTCTTGAGTCTGGCGATCTGCGGGTTGATGGCGACCCCACCGAACATGACCATGGAAGTCAGGGGGAGGTGCTTGCCGTAGGTCTGAACCGATTCCTCGACCTGGGCGGCGAGCTCACGCGTCGGGGTCAGGATCAGGCAGCGAGGGCGGCCCGGCTTGATGTTGTGGGCGTGCTCTTCGGCCAGGAGGTGCAGGATCGGCAGCGTGAAACCGGCGGTCTTGCCGGTGCCGGTCTGGGCGGCGGCCATCAGGTCGCCACCGGCGAGTACCTGGGGAATGGCCTGGGCCTGGATTGGGGTCGGCGCGGTGTAGCCGGTGTCGGCAATGGCGCGCTGGATGGGTTCGCACAGGGCGAGATCGGCAAACGTGATCGCAACCGGCGCCTGAGCGCCGGATTGGGCTTGAGTCATGGGTATGTGTGCTCCTGCGACGGCCTGAACGCTCACGGGGAGCGGCACCAATCGGGGCGGGCGCAACGAGATTTCGGGATCGCTTGGATCGGTCGAAACTGATGAAAGAGGGTGCCGG
>JAEUNV010000051.1 GCA_016790385.1 Zoogloea sp. | reverse complement strand
CTGCGTCAGCTCCTCGATGACCGAAGATGCGGCCGTGTTCGGTGGCCTCAACAACATGATCGACGGCCTCGCCAATTCCTTCAACCTGTACAAGCCGGAGATGATCGCCGTCTCCACCACGTGCATGGCCGAAGTCATCGGTGATGACCTGGACGCCTTCATCAAGACGTCCAAGCAGAAGGGTTCCATCCCGGCCGAGTTCGATGTGCCCTTTGCCCACACCCCGGCCTTCGTCGGCAGCCACATCACCGGCTACGACAACGCCCTCCAGGGCATCATCAAGTACTTCTGGGACGGCAAGGCCGGCCAGGGTACGGCGCTGACCCGCATCCCCAACGAGTCCATCAACTTCATCGGTGGCTTTGACGGCTTTGTTTGCGGCAACCTGCCGGAAATCCGCCGCATGCTGGATCTGATGGGTGTGGAGCATACCGTGCTGTGCGACCCCTCCGACGTGTGGAACACCCCCACCGACGGCGAGTTCCGCATGTACGACGGTGGCACCACCAAGGCTCAGGTCGAGGCCGCGATCAACGCCAAGGCCACCATCAGCTTCCAGGAATACTCCACCGAGAAGACCATGAAGCTGATCAAGGAGCACGGCCACGAGACCGTCTCCTTCAACCACCCGATGGGCGTGACCGGCACCGATGCCTTCCTGATGAAGGTTTCGGAGATCACCGGCAAGCCGATTCCGCCGGAACTGGAGAAGGAGCGCGGCCGCCTGGTCGATGCCATCGCCGACAGTCAGGCTCACCTGCATGGCAAGAAGTTCGCCCTCTACGGCGACCCCGACCTCATGCTGGGCATGACCAGCTTCCTGCTGGAACTCGGTGCCGAGCCGGTGCATGTGCTCTCCACCAACGGCGACAACGAGTGGGGCGCCAAGGTTCAGGCCCTGCTCGATGCCAGCCCCTTCGGCAAGAACTGCAAGGCCTATCCCAAGGCCGACCTGTGGCACATGCGTTCCCTGCTCTTCACCGAGAAGGTGGACTTCCTGATCGGCAACACCTACGGCAAGTACCTGGAGCGTGACTGCGGCACCCCGCTGATCCGCCTGGGCTTCCCGATCTTCGACCGCCACCATCACCATCGTTTCCCCATCTGGGGTTACCAGGGTGCCCTGCGCGTGCTGACGATGCTGCTCGACGAGTACTTCGAGGCCCTGGATGCCAACACCATCGGCATCGGGACCACCGATTACTCCTACGACATCATCCGCTGAGCATTGCGGAAGGGGAGGCCTTCGGGTCTCCCCGTTTTCACTACCGGACAAAGGCAAAGTCATCATGGCCAACATCACTTTCAGCTCGCCGAAGATGAAGAAGGACGTCACGGTTTACGCGACGGCTGGCGACACTCACACGCTTCTGCTGATTGCGCAGAACAACAAGATTCCCGTGGATTTCGAATGCGAGAACGGCGAATGCGGTTCCTGCTGTGTCGAGGTCCAGATCCTCTCGGGCAAGACCCCCATGGGCATTGCGCTGACCGAGAAGGAGAAGGTTGCCCTGCGCCTGGCCGGCAAGATCACCAAGGAACAGATCGCCGACGCCGAAGAGAAGGATCTGCCGCCGCCCTACCGGCTGGCCTGCCAGTTCATCGCCCGCAACGAGGACGTGCTGGTCAAGTTCTGACCCGCCATCACCGCCCCTGCCCAGCCAGGGGCGGCCCCGTCTTGACTGCCTGCCGGAGTCTGTCATGCCCCTCTACGATTTTCACTGCCTGTCCTGCGACCGGATCTTTGAGCGCATCACCCGCGCCGATGTCTTGCCGGCCTGCCCCCATTGCGGCGCCGAACAGGTCGAAAAGCTGGTATCCCTGCCTGCCGCCCCCGGCAAGTCCGCTGGCATCATTGCCAGCGCACGCAAACAGGCTGCAAAGGAAGGGCATTTCAGCAATTACAGCAAGGCTGACCGGGCTCGGGCGAAGGGCTAGGGCAGCGTTTCGCTTCCGATGAGGAAAGGGCGGCTTGGGCCGCCCTTTCCTCATTTTGCGGGGTGGGCGAAGCCACCCCGCCGACTGATGGCCCCATGCGGTGGCTGGGGGGAATAATCCGCTGTCCGGCTCCGTATACCTCGGTGTACCCCCTACACTTGCACGGAGACCGCCATGCGCATCAAGCACTTCCCCCTTCCCGTCCTGCTTTCCGTTTTCCTCGCCGCGTGCGTCGGGTATGGCGCCGCGCCCGCACCGGCCCGGGCGCTTGAAGGGGGGCTGGTGGACGGTGCCGGCATGTCGCTCTACGTGTTCGACCGGGATGTCGCCCATTCAGGCAAGAGCGTGTGCAATGGCCCCTGCGCCACCAATTGGCCGCCACTGATGGTCATGGAGGGGGAGGGCGGTGGGGCCGACTACAGCGTGGTGACGCGGGACGATGGCAGTCGCCAATGGGCATTCAAGGGCAAGCCCCTGTACCGCTGGATAAAGGATCAGAAGCCGGGCGACCGGAGCGGTGACGGCGTCAATGCCGTGTGGCATCTGGCCAGGCCCTGATTGCCGATGGACAGCCACGCCCTCCTTGCCGAACTGCCTCGT
>JAEUNV010000029.1 GCA_016790385.1 Zoogloea sp. | reverse complement strand
GAGACGGTGGCCCGTACCGGGTGGCCGGCCTCGCCGAAGACGTCCCAGAACACGGTGGTGTTGGCCCGGGGCGTGAATTCGGTGATGCCCAGGGCGGCCAGACGCTCCTTGAGCTTGGGCGATTCGACCCCCGGCGCGCCGACGCCGGACAGGTCGCCCTTCACGTCGGCCATGAACACGGGGACGCCGATGCTGGCGAAGGCCTCGGCCATCTTCTGCAGGGTGACGGTCTTGCCGGTCCCGGTGGCGCCGGTGATGAGGCCGTGGCGGTTGGCCAGCTGGGGCAGCAGATGGATTTCCTTGTCCTTGTCCTTGGACTTGGCGATGAGCAGCGGCGCGATCATGGGTCTCTCCTGGCAGACGGGGCGAAAAAAGCGTGAACGGGATTATCGGGCAAGGATCCGTCCCGAGCATGAATTCCGCCGGCGTTCAGGTGAAATTGACGCGGATCGGCCCCGAAGGTGCGCGAAAAACAGGCGGCGGGGTAAAATCGCGCCTTTACGTCGCGAAGCAAGGACACAGAATCATGGCGGGTCATTCCAAGTGGGCCAATATCCAGCACCGCAAGGGTCGGCAGGACGAGAAGCGCGGTCGGGTCTTTTCCCGGCTGGCCAAGGAAATCACCGTGGCGGCCCGCATGGGGGGAGGCGATGCCGCCTTCAATCCGCGTCTGCGCCTGGCGGTGGACAAGGCCAAGGCCGTCAATATGCCTGCCGACAACATCGACCGGGCGGTCAAGAAGGGCACCGGCGAGCTGGAGGGCGTGACCTATGAAGAAGCCCGTTACGAGGGCTACGGCATTGCCGGCGCCGCGGTGATGGTGGATTGTCTGACCGACAACAAGACCCGCACGGTGGCCGATGTACGTCATGCCTTCAACAAGTACGGCGGCAACATGGGCACCGACGGCTGCGTGGCCTTCCAGTTCAAGCACTGCGGCCAGCTGCTGTTTGCGCCGGGCACCTCGGAAGACGCATTGATGGAGGCCGCCCTGGAGGCCGGCGCCGACGATGTGGCCACCAATGACGACGGCTCCATCGAAGTGCTCACCGACCCCTATCAGTTCGGTGAAGTGCGGGAAGCCCTCGAGAAGGCCGGTTTCAAGGCCGAGTTCGGTGAAGTCACCATGAAGCCCCTCAACGAGACCGAACTCGCTGGCGACGATGCCCTGCGTATGCAGAAGCTGCTCGATGCGCTGGAATCCCTGGACGATGTGCAGGCGGTGTATACCTCTGCGGCCATGGACGAGGAATGATCCCTGGAGCGAGTTTCAAGCATCCTGCCGATGGCCACCGATAAGGTGGCCATTTTTTTCAGGCGTCAGACCGGGCGAACCGGCGCGCGCGACGACGGCGGGCCAGCAGTCCCATCACCCCCAGCCCGACGAGGGCCGCGGAGACGGGTTCCGATACCAGATAGGGCGTGTAGTCATAGACCACGGTGGCTCCGCAACCGGCCTGGGTGACCAGATTGACGCTGACCGCGGTATTGCCTCCGGCCAGCCCTTTCTCGTCCGAGTTTTCGCAATACAGGTAGAAGCTGCCGCCTCCGGCCTGCGAGAAGAGGCTGGGCGCCAGGCTGTCCAGTGCCAGGGACTGGGTGCTGACGATGGGGCCGAAGCTGGAGCTTGTTCCGGGGGCGAGCACGACCTGCCCGGTGGAGGCTTCGAGCAGGAGTGCGGGCATGAGGGCGTCCAGGGTTGCGCTGATGCCTGGCAGTGAGCTGCTGAAATACATCGGGATGCGCGATGTCGCGGTGACATCCTGACTGATACCCGCAGTGTTGGTGAGAGTGAAGGTGCTGCTCCCGGTGCCGACCAGGGTCAGCCGTACACTCTGCAGGATGCCGATGTTGGTATCGAATAAAGCCAGCAGTCCGTTCTGAGAGATGGGCGTCAGGGACTCGGCGTTGCTGAAGCTCAGGCTTGCTCCCTGCGCCGGGCCGGCTGCGATACCGGCCATCAGGGCCAGTGCCATAACAGGTTTGATCACGGAGCACCTCGTTTTGAGATTAAGGCATCCTCTCCGGATGCAATGCACGACCATCGGGGGAGGTGGCCGGAGTCGCTGGAATAGCGACTGACACTGCGGAGCTTAGAAGGCCTGAATTTCCAACACCTGTATTGTATTTCTCGTTTAGGTTAATTTTGATTGTTTTGAGGAAATTTATCACTTTCAAAAAGCAGTGGTTTGCGCTTTGGGTGAAAATGCAGTGTCGGTGGCGAGGGACGTCAGGCTGCAAGGCGCGTAAGCAAAAAAAAGCTGCCTCGCGGCAGCTTTTTCCATCCTTCCGTGCCTCCCGGAGTCCGGGAGGTGAAGAGGATTACTTGCGACGACGGATGGCAGCCAGACCCATCATGCCGAGGCCGACCAGCGCCATGGAGGCGGGTTCCGGCACGCGGGTGGGGGGGGTCGGGGTGAAGTCGTAAACGATGGAAGCGCCGCAGCCGGCGGTGGTGGTCTGG